>NZ_JBILJQ010000028.1:0-56784 GCF_044377145.1 Aquimonas sp. | reverse complement strand
AGAAGTTGTCGTGGATGCCGACCCGCTCAAGACCGAGCACGTCCTGCCACAGCGCGCACAGAGCTTCTTCGATGGCCGTGCGTGGCGCCACGTAGGCGGCCCGCTGCAGCGCGTCCTCGCCCGGCGCAGGCAGTGACCGGCGGTCGACCTTGCCGTTCGGCGTCAGCGGCAGCGCCTCCAGCAGCACGTATACGCTCGGCACCATGTAGCTCGGCAGCTGCTCGCTGAGCCAGGCTTTCAGCTCCGAGCGTTCCAAGCGTCCGTCTCGCGGCACCACATAAGAGACCAATCGTGCGCCGCCAGCCAGCTCCCGCTCGGCGATCGAGATGCAAGCTTTGACCTCAGGGTGACGCGACAAATGAGCATCGAGGTCGCCGAGTTCGACGCGAAAGCCACGAATCTTCACCTGGTGATCGGAGCGGCCTAGCGCTTCGAGGCTGCCATCAGTGCGGTAGCGACCAAGATCGCCAGTGAGATACAGCCGATCAGCCTTATCGGCAGTGAACGGATTCGCCACGAAGCGCTGAGCCGTCAGCTCGGGATCGTCTCGATAGCCCAGCGCCAGATGTCGACTGCGAATCGCGATCTCGCCGATTTCGCCGATGGCGGCCTGCTGGCCCTCCGCGTTCATCAGCAGCAGCTGCACGCCTGGGATGCCACGGCCGAGCGGAATCCGCTGTGGCAGCAAGTGCGGACGCTCGATGACATCGCGCGCGCGGATACTGTGCCAGCCGACCGCTCGCTGAGTTTCGGTGGCGCCGTAGAAATTGGTGATCCTGGACTCGGGCGCCAACGTCGCCATGCGGCGGACGTCTTCCGAAGTCAGCAGCTCGCCGGTCATGAACACGCAACGCAGCGCCGGCAAACGTGCCTCCGGCGGGACGTCGCAGAGAATGCGACCGACCGACGGGGTGCAGTGCGCGACGCTGATCGCCTGCTGCGACATCCAGTCTTGCAGATCGCCAGGTACGAAGGTCGCCTGCTCCGGCACGCACAGACGCGCACCGATCATCAACGGCGTGAACACGTCGCGGTGTAGCGGATCGTGCGCGAGCCCGGACAGCAGCGAGAAGCGATCCTCAGGCACAAAGCCAAGGGTCTCACACAGCCAGGGCAGGAAATGGGTCAGCGAACCATGTCTTCCTTCGACCGCCTTCGGTACGCCAGTAGAGCCTGACGTGAAGGCGAGGTAGGCCAGCTGATCGGGCTGCCAACCGGCGTCTCCCAACGCAATCATCGGCGTATCGAAGTTACTGCTGATCTGGTCGATCGCCGCGTGATCAAGCCGAACGTCGATGCGCTGCAAAGCCTCGACGAGCTCGGGCGCAAGGGGATCATCATTCAACTGCAGCCAGGCGCGGGGCCGTGCAAGCTGCAGATAGCTGCACACACGCGCCGCCGGAAAGGTCGGATCCAGCATTACGAAGGCAGCACCCACACGAAACACCGCCAGCAGCACGTTTGCGATCTCGGCGCTGCGGCGGGCCTGCACCGCGACAACGTCGCCGCAACCGATGCCCGCGCTGCGCAGCGCGTCTGCCAGACGGCGACTGCGGCACTGCAGATCGTAGTAACTCCATTCGACCCGAGCGTCTTCCACCGCGATTCGCTGCGGGGCACGCTCCACCTGCCGATCGAAATGCGCATGCACGGGTCCACGCCAATCAGCGGCCAGCGGTTCGACGGGGTTCGGCAGGCGAGGGTCGTGGCCGGCGACGCCGAGCGCACCAAGTGCATGCGTTCGCAAGGCGGCCGACGGGTTGTCGGCGACTTGTTCGAGCAGCTGCAGGTACTGCCGCAACAGTTCCTCCATCTGCCGGCGGCCGAAACGGACCGCATCGTAGTTCAGCGTGAACGCAAGCTGCCGATCGGTCGGATGTACATACAGGGTCAGATCGAACTTCGCCGCCGAGGACTCGACGGGATGCTCGTGGACCCGCAGACCCGGCAGTTCGATGTCCAGGGCAGGCAGGTTGACCATGTTGAAGAACACCTGGAACAGCGGATTTCGGCCCAGCGTCCGCTGCGGTGCCAGCCGTTCGACGATGCGCTCGAACGGTGCTTCAGCATGCGCATGCGCGTCGAGGGTCGTGACGTGCAGCTGCTCGACCAGACCGGCAAACGACGCGTCCGGGCTCAGCTGTGTTCGCAGTACAAGATTGTCGAGGAACAGGCCAACCAGCGGTTCCAGCGCCTCGTCGCGGCGATTGACGCTGGGGGTGCCGACAACGATGTCGCTCTGCCCGCTCCAACGTGCCAGCAAGACCTTGAAGGCGGCGAGCAGCGTGACGAACAGGGTGGTGCGGGCTGTTCCAGCGAAGGCCGTCAAGCGTTCAGTCAGTTGCGCCGGAACGACAAGTTTGAGATCGCACGCCGCCGGACCGTCCGGCTCGCTCGGCAGCGTCAACTGTTCGGGGGCGCCCTGCAGCTGTTGCAGCCAGTAGTCGAGCTGCGCTTGCCCAGCTGCAGACTCGATAAAGCGTCGCTGCCAGTCGGCGTAGTCGCCGTACTGCAGGCGCAGCTCGGGGAGTACCGCCAACCAAGAGTGTGGCGCCGACCGGTACAGCTTGCCGAGTTCGTGCGTCAATACGCGCAGCGACCAGCCATCGCCGGCGATATGGTGCAGGCTCAGCGCAAGCAGATGCTCCTCGGGCCCGAGCCGCAGCAGTCTAAGTCGCAGCAGGGGCGCGCGCCGGAGGTCGAAGTGCTCGGCGGAGAACGCGCGCAGCTGTGCGTCGACACGGTGCGATTCAACTTCGACCGGCTGTAGATTTATCGGCGCCACGCGCTGCACCAGCAGTCGCGGCTCACCGTCGCGCTCGATCACCGCGCTTCGCAGCAGTGCATGGCGCTCAATGATCTGGTCGATGCTGCGTGCGAGCCGGTTGACATCAATGGGGCCGGATAGATGCAAGGCGCCGCAAATGTTCAAGGCGGCATCGGCCTCGTCGAGCCGCTGCAGAAACCAGATTCGCTGCTGCGCGAATGACAATGGCGAGTCGATCGCATCCCTGCGGGCGATGAGGGTCGGCCGCGACGGGCTGTCGACTGTGCTGCGGCCGAGCGCCACAAGTGCGGCGACAGTCGGGTGCTCGAACACCGCACGTAGCGACAGTTCCCAGCCGAATTCGCTGCGCAACCGGCTGAGCAGCCGGATCGCCGCAATCGAGTGGCCGCCGAGCAGGAAGAAATCGTCGCTGCGACCCACTCGCTCGACTTCGAGCAGCCGCTGCCACAGAGCGCACATCTGCTGCTCTAGCGCATCGATCGGCGCCACGTACACGGCGCTGTCTAGGCCTGCCGCCGCCCAGGTCTGCAGCGCGCGACGATCAAGTTTCCCGGAGGCAGTAAGCGGCAGCTGATCGAGCAGAACACAGCCGCTGGGTACCATATAGGGCGGCAAGGTCTCGCTCAAGGCTCGCCGGACGCGTTCATTGACGGTCGCGGAATCGGCGGTCGGCTCGTCGGTCACCACGCACGCGAGCAGACGGCTCCCTCCTGCTCCGTGTACAACCACGGCGGCGGATTGCTGCAGACCTGAGACCGTGGCCAGCCGCGCTTCGATCTCGCTGATCTCTATGCGGTATCCATTGAGCTTGCACTGCCCGTCGCTGCGGCCGACAAAGGTCAGACGCCCGTCCTGGCAGCGACGAACACGATCACCGGTGCGATAGAGCCGTGCACCCGCTACGGCGGAGAAGGAGTCGGGCACGAAGCGCGGCTGCGTCTGGGCGTCTGCCCCTACATAGCCGCGACCCACTCCGGCGCCGCCGAGATAGAGCTCGCCGACAACCCCAGTTGGCACCGGCACGCAGCGGGCATCCAGCACGTGCGCCTGCACGTGGTCGAGACACTGCCCGAGCGACTCCTCGGGACTGTTGTCGTCGATGCGGCATGCGGTGGCGTCGACGCAGGCTTCGGTAGGTCCGTACACGTTGTACGCAATTTGCCCGTCCTGCCGATGGCGTGCACGCAGGTCCGACCACAATGTCGACCCGATCGCTTCACCACCGATCAGCAACATGGGCAAGCTGCCACCGGCATGCGCGTCGAGCCAAATCCGCAGCTGCGACGGGGTGCAGTCGACGACCTGAACCTTTTGTTCGGCCAGCATCCGCAGCAGCAGCTGCGGATGCTGCCTCTGCTTGTCGCTCAGCAAATGCAGCTCGGCTCCGTAGCCGAGCTGGCTGATTGCCTGCAGCGAGGCATCGAATGAAAGTGACGCATTCCAAGCCCAGCGAACGACGGACGTACCCAACTCTCGCGCGACCAGCGCCGCGATGTTCTCGGCAAGGTTGCTGAGATTGCCATGCTCGATGCAGACGCCCTTCGGCTGGCCGGTCGATCCCGAGGTATAGATGATGTAAGCCAGGTCCGCGGCATCGACGCGCGGCAATGCCGGCAGCTTCTCGGCGGCGCGATCACAGTCCGCCCCAGATGCGATGCGATCAAGATTGAGGATGTCGGCAACGATTCCTGCGACCAGGTGCATGGTCTCGCCGACAGCCACCGAACGCGTCAGTGCCGCATCCTCGACCATGAACCGGAGCCGGGCCTGCGGATAGCTCGGATCAAGCGGGACGTAGGCTGCGCCGGCCTTCCAGATCGCCAGTATCGCTACCAGCCATTCGACCGATCGCGGCAGACAAATGCCGACGCGGTCGCCGGGCCCGCTTCCAACTGCAAGCAAGCGGTGCGCCAACCGCGTGGCCCGCGCATCAAGGTCTGCGTAGCTCAGACAGTCGTCCTCATGGACGATCGCCACCGCATCGGGTTGGCGCTGGGCCCACTCGACGAAGAGCTCCGGCAGGATGACGGGCGAAGGTGCCGCGGCCTGTTCCGTGGTCGACCCTGGAGGAAGGCTCTGCGGCTGCAGTGCCAAGGCAGCGATGTCCTCGTCGGGTGCCTCCAGTGCAGCGTCGAAGAGGCAGGCGAAGGCATCCGAGAGCCGCTGCACCGTCGATGCCTCGAACAGCGCCACGGAATAGTCCCAGGCCAGGTGCAGAGAATGACCGTTATCGATCAAGGTCAGCTCAAGATCGAACTTCGCCGATCGCTGCAGTGGCTCGATCGCCGTGATGCTTGCATCGCCGAGTCGTCGATCCTGGAGATCGACGATCTGATGCGTCAGCAGTAGCTGCACCAGTGGACCGTGCGCCGGATCGCGTGCCGGTCGCAGCCGCTCCACCAACAGATCAAAGGGCACCTGTTCGGTTGCGAAGGCTTCGAGCACAGCGCGCTTGTTGGCCTCCAACCAGACGGCGAACGTCTGGCCGGGCGACGCGTCGCTTCGGATCACCAGTGTATTGACAAACAGTCCGACCAGCCGATGCGTCGAAGGGTCGCCGCGGCCCGCCGCCGGGGTGCCGATGACGATATCCGATTCACCGCTGAAGCGCGCCAGCAGAAGGGCATAGATGCTATGCAGGTATACAAATGGCGTGACGTCATGATGCCGGCAGGCCAGCCGCAGCTTGGCGACACGTTCCGGCGCAAGCACGTGTTCGACTCTCGCCGCGACGAACGACTGCCGCGGTGGCCGCGGATGGTCTAGTGGCAGACCGTGCAGCTGCGGCGCCCCCTGCAGCCGCGCGCAGAGCGTCTCCAGCGCCGATCGACCCGCGGCGCTGTCGAGCCAGCGGGTCTGGGCGAGCGCGTACTGGGAGTACCGCAGGGGCAGCACGGCCAGCGACGCTGTCATGCCTCGCCTTTCGGCTTGATACAGAGCGTCGAGATCACCGAGGATTACCTCGATCGACCAGCCATCGGCAGCGATGTGATGCAGGGTCATCAGCACCACGTGCTTCTGCTCGGGCATGCGCGCGACGCGAACGCGCAGCGCCAAGTCCCGATCGAGTTCGAAGGGGGTAGCGGAATCTTGCTCGCGCAGTCGCTCAAGCGCCTGCCGGGCCGCTTCATCGTCGAGGTCGGACAAATCGTTGACAGCGATCGCGGGCTGCAGGTCATGTGCAATCTGCTGGTAGACCTCGCCCTCGCTTTCGACGAAGCGCGTGCGCAGCACTTCATGCCGATCAACGAGCTGGCCCACAGCCCGAGCGAAGGCGTCGACGTCGAATCTGTCATCGATCCTCAGCGCCGCGCTCATGTGATAGGCGCGGCTATCGCCCTCAAAGCGGTCGATAAACCACAGTCTTCGCTGCGCATGCGAGGCAGGCAGATGTTCGGGTTGCGCTGAATCCTCGCTCGCCGGAGCGGTGGGCTTGATCTCTTCGAGCCGAGCCGCGAGTGTCGCGATGGTTGGCTGCTCAAACACGTCGCGCAAACTCAACTGGCGTCCAAACAGCGCATCGATGCGGGCGGTCATGCGCATCGCCAACAAGGACTGCCCGCCGAGTTCAAAGAACGATTGATTGATCGCCACATCGTCGCGTTGCAGCAGTTCGCACCAGAGTGCGTGCATAGCGCGCTCGACGTCGTTTCTAGGCGCGATCGGTGTTTCGACACCAGCCGACAACGACAGCTTGGGCAAGGCCGCGCGATCGACCTTGCCGTTTGGCGTCAGCGGCATTGCCTCCAGATGCACAAAGGCGGCAGGCACCATGTGCTCGGGGACCCGCCGGCGCAGCTCGCTGCGACACCGTTCGGCCAGATCGGCGTCGTCGCCGGTCAAGTAGGCAAGCAGTTGCGGTTCACCGAGCGTCGAATCAGCCACCACCACGGCGGCGGCAGAGACTCCGGTCACTTCATTGATGCACGCTTCGACTTCACCGAGTTCGATCCGGAATCCGCGAATCTTGACCTGGTGATCCAGCCGGCCTATGTATTCGAGCATGCCGTCGTGGCGCCAACGCGCCAGGTCACCGGTGCTATACATGCACGCAGGTGAGCCGGCAGCGAATGGATCCGTGACGAAGCGCTCCGAGGTCAGCTCGGGGCGACCAAGGTAGCCTCGCGCCACGCCTGCGCCGCCCAGGTAGAGCTCGCCGGCAACGCCGATCGGCAGCAGGGCACGCCCTGCGTCCAACACGTAGGCCTTGCCGTTGGCAATTGGCCTCCCGATTGTCGGCGCGCCGGTTTCCCCCGGATAAATGCGCGCCCAAGTCGAGTAGGTGGTGTCTTCGGTCGGGCCGTACAGGTTGAATACCGCGGTCACCTGCGTCGCAGCGTAAACGCGCTCGACCAGTGCACGCGACAGGGTCTCACCGGCCAGATTCACGACTTGGACCGAGTCCGGAATCGCGCGGGCATTCAGAAGTTCGGCGATCGCCGACGGCACGGTATTGATCAAGGTCGGTGCGCGCGCGGCACGAATGCCGTCGACGTCGACCGGATTGCGGACGATCGCTACGGTGGTGCCGCAACTCAGCGGAACGAAAAGCTCGAAGATCGATAGGTCGAAGCACAGCGAGGTGCCGGCAATGACCGAGCGCAGCTGTTCGGATGAGTAGGCAACGCTTGCCCAGCGGACGAACGCCACGGCCTGCCGATGCTCGATGCAGACGCCCTTGGGCCGACCCGTTGAGCCCGAGGTATAGATCAGATACGCCGCCCGCTCAGCTCTGATCTGCTGCGGCGATGCGCCCGACGCTTGCGCGTCGGCAGTCAATGCGTCGTCGAGGTACCAAGCCTCGACGGCAGTGTCCCGCAGACCGTCGTCCGCGGCCTTGTCGGTCAGTACCAGGCGTGCGCCGCTGTCTTGCAGCATGTAGAGAAGGCGCTCGGACGGATAGGCCGGATCCAGCGGCACGTAGGCGGCGCCCGACTTCAGCACAGCGAGCAGCGCGACGACCATCTCGATCGAGCGCGACATGCAGACTGCGACAAACTGCTCTTCGCGAATGCCTGCGTCGATCAGCCGCTCCGCGAGGCGGCTGGCACACCGATCGAGCTCGGCGTAGCTCAGCGTACGTCCGGCGCATTCGAGAGCGATCGCGTCGGGTCGCGCGAGGGCGACCTGCTCGAACGCCGAATGCAACCCGTCGTCGACCGGGAGCGTCAGCTCGGCACCGTTGAACTCTTGCAGCAGCCGCCGTCGCTCGGCTATAGGCAGCAGCGACACCTCATTCCAAGCCGGCATCGAGGGCTGACACAGGTCTTCGAGCACGGTGAGCAGGCGCTCTGCCAGCGCCTCGGCATCTTCCTCCGCGAAGCAGCCAGTGTTGACGTCAACCAACAGTCGAAGTGGATGCCCGCTGCCGTAGTCGCATACGGTGACGACCACTGGAGTTTGCTCGTAGCCGTTGTCGCGGAAGCGCGACTCCGCGGTCTCGCCGAGGACGGTGGCATAGTCGAGACGCTGATAGTTGAACTGCAGATCGAACAGACGATCAACTTCTACGCCGCGACCGCGCATCGATTCGCGAATCGCCGCCAGCGGATGACGGCCATGCCGTGCGACCTCGGCCATTCGCGCCTTCAACGTAGAGACAATTTCCAGGAGCGTCTGCCCCGGCTCCAGCGCAACGCGCAGGGGAACGGTGCCTGCGAAGGATCCGATCACCGCCTTCAGGGCTGCCCGATGGCGATTGTGCGAGGGTAGCCCAACCACCAACTCATGTTGGCCCGAAGCGCGCGCAAAGTAGACGCACAGGGCGGCAAGCAAAAGATGATGTGGCCCGCCAGCGACCCGCTTGGCCGCTGCGCTCAACTTCGTGACCGTCTCGATCGAGAGTTCGCGCTCATGGCGCACGCTCGGCCGCGGTGTGCCAGTGGGTTTCCACGCCACTGGCCCGATTGGCAGACGCACTAACTCCTGCTCCCAATACGACTGGGCCGCGCGGTAGCGACGGCTGACTACGTAGTCGGATTCGGCCTGCAACAGCGGCAGCAGGCGGGGCGGCGCATCGGCCCAGAGAACGCCTTCGCACAGCGCTACGTAGCGAGCGACTGTTTCACGTGCCCACAACGCGAAGCCCCAGCCATCGATGATCAGATGGTGGGCGCAGGTGAAGTACAAATACTCGGAGGCGCCAAGTTTCAGCAGTGCCGATCGATGCAAGGGTTCGCCGTGGGCGGCGAACGGCTGCCGCATCGCGCGACTCACCCAGCGCTCGGCGCAGGTGTGAGGATCGACTTCCTTGCTGAAGTCGAGTCGCTGCAATGCCAAAGTTCGATCAGCGCGAAGCTGCACCGGAGTGCCGTCGATGCTGCCGAAGCAAAGATTCAACGCGTCGTGGGCGGCAACGAACTCTGCATGTGCCTGCGCAAAGCGCTGCTCGTCGATAGCGATGCGCAGCACCATCGTGCCGCCGATGTTGTAGAGGGGGCACTGCGGGTACAGCTGCTGGTTCAGATAGATGTCGAGCTGCGCTGGCGTGAGCGCGTGCCACTGATCCGCCATTTGTCACCCCACTCTGACTGCATGATTTACCGCCGAGCCGAAGCTCCGCCCCCTGTCGCTCAAACCTCGAGGACGACGAACTCTTTCGCACCCCGAGCACAGTTGACGACGCCGTGGCCGGTGTTGCTGCGCATCAGCCTCCCCCACGCACCGCCGTATTGCTGACCGAAACCGAAGACCCCCCAGATCGCGTCATGTTCGGCAATCTCGCCGTCCGAGGTGGGTGCGTAGAGGCGGTCCGGCCTGCAGTACTCCTGGATGAGCCAAGCACCATCGGTGCCGGCGGTCTGCACGGCGGTGCGCCACTCGTCCTGTGTATGGAAGCGGCCGATGAACACGTCTTTGCCTTGCGCGGACATACCGCGCTTCAAGACGAGGTCGTCCTTTAGCGCAAGCGCCAGATCAATCGTATTCGCGCGGCGCCCACGCCACTCGACCACCGCTTCGCTCACAAACGCGGACCAGGGAATGCATGCGTCGACCATCTCGGCTTCGTGCGCAGTAAGCGCGCCAGCTTCGCGAACGGCATGCAGGACCGCGAAGTTGGTTTTGTCCCCAAGCAGAGAGAACAAGGCGTTGTCGGGGAAATACACCAATCGGCGCAGATGCGCACGCGACAGTTCGGGAACGATATTGGCACGAGGAGTCGTCGTCTTCAGCACGCAATCAACGATTTCGCCGCGAAACGTCACCCGTCCGCGCGCATCGATGCTGATCGCATCAGCTCCACCGTCGAACAGCAACTTTCCGCTGCGACCCGATTCAGCGAGGATGCGCCGGTACATCGCCTGCACTTCCCGGTCGAAACCGTGTTCAAGGTAGTAGCCCTCGATCATGATCAACACGTTGCCGGTAGCCCGAGCGCCGAGATGCTCCCGAATCGTGGTGTCGATGTGGCGAAAGAAGGCGTCGACGGTGCTGGTGTGCCGGACATCCCAGTGTTGCCGCCCCGGCGTGCTGCGGATCATTTCGATAAACTGCGGCCACAGGTAGCCGGTTTGCCAACCGCCGATGTTCGATCCCACGTTGGCTTCGAGTATCTTGGGTTTGCCGTCGACCATCGTGAGGTCGTAGCGCACCAGCACCTGGCTGCCGTCACCAACCACCCCCGACAATAGCTGCAGTGCCGCGTCCGGAAGCCGATATCGCTCTGCAAAGCGTTTCGGATCGTCGGCGTAGTAGCGGCAAATGCCGCGGCAAATCAACGCTGGCATGGTGCGAACCATATCCGCGAACTGGGCGCGCATCGCTGACGAGATCAGCACCGGCCAGTGCGAAACGTCGTAATAGTACTCGGACAGAAAGCGCGGCAGCCCCTGTGCCTGGAAGTTCAGCCCAAAGCCCGCGTTATTGCCGTCAATCAACCATTCGGCAAGCTCGCCGCTCTGCGGGGAGATGCCGTAGTGGTTCCCAAGAATTGCGCGGTCCAGGCTTGCAGCTTTGGCGTTCATCTCACCCCTGAAACAATCGACTGAGGCGCAGCACCTCGCCAATGCGAGGTTTTGCGGGGCCCCTCCCCCAGCAAGAAAATCGATTCAGCTAGGTGGAGCCATGTGGGGCCACCCGCCGTGAGGCACGCCGATCCGTCCCCGTGTAGATCGCTAGCCGAGTCGGCTGCTGACCGATGCGATCAATCGGCGAGCTCCGGCTCGAGCTCCTCGTCACGTCCCTGCTTACGCAGCAGGACGTGGGTGGCGAACTGGTGGTGCAGAAATGCGCGCAGTGGTTCGATGTGCTCGTCTTCGCGCCATTCGGCGGCGAGATCCTCGATCACGTGATGCTCGGCCAACAGCTTGCCGTGGCTGAAGCAGCGAACGACGGGATGCAGGAAATTGCTCATGTCCGAACGCAGCACGTTGGTCCGTCCAACACGCTCGTTCGAGAACGGATCGAATTCCTTGTTGTGACCATACTCAAGGGTCAGCAGGAAGTAGAAGTCTTGCGAGCCGATCTCGGACTCGTGGACGAAGTCGACTGGCATTTCCTCGAAGTGCTGAAGGTGCTGCTGATCAGCCGACGGCACCACGGCATCGCACAGGAAGCCAAACATTTGCCAGAGGCCCGACGTACGGTTGATGCGTTCGATCAGCAGAGCGGTAAGCGCGTCTGGGGTCGCCACCGCGGTGCGCACGGGCCAGGGCTTGCCCTCGTAGCGTTGGGCCAGCATTCGGTATAGCGAGCGCGTGTTGTAGCGGAAGCCGTGGATGAAGGGCGATGCGGACGTCTTGTAGTCACGGTACTGCGTCAGCGTCCCGGCAAAGTACAGGTCCTCGACGTTCTGCGATCGCCATCCGGCGGTCTGCGCTGGAAGCTTGCCCATGCTGCACATCTGAGGACGACAGGTTTCATCGAAGATCGAAGCATCGAAGCGAAAACCGGTGCAGCCCAGCACACGATCGTAGGCGATGACTTCCGATTCGCCTTCCGCATGCGTATACCGAAAGGTCACCAGCAGCTGCGTGCCAGAACGAGCGATGCGCTCCACGGTAGCGTCGAGAATCGCGTTCTGTGACTTCAGCAGATAAGTATCGACGACGTTGTTGTTGACCGCGCGCAGATGACCCGGGTAGTGGGTTTTCCAAGCCATCTTGAGGGGATTGGGACTGACCAGATGAAGCAGCGCGGCGGTGTCGACCAGGTTGTCGGCGGTCTCAAAGGCACTGTTCCCCTTGCCAAGAATCAGTACGCGTTGCCCTTCGAACTGATCCGGATCGATCGGCATCGTCGAATAATCTTCGACGGCCTCGATGCCGGGAATGTTGGGTACGTACGTCTTCGAAACGCCCGTGGCGATGATCAGTCGACGACCGGCGTAGACCTGGCCATTGGCGTCAGTGAGCTCGAAATGCGACGGTTTGCTGATCCGGACGATTTCGGCACCATAGCGAACGCGAATTGCATGCTGGTCTACGAAATCTTGCAAGTACTGAACTAGTAGATCGGCAGGCGGAAAGAACGCGTTGCTGTAACTTGTGAACGGGCGATGCGACGGATCGTCGCTCAGCAGCGAATTCCAGTCCCAGCGCAAATTGATCTCGCGATCGGTGTATCCGGTATGTCGCTTGTTGATCGAAATCAGCTTGCGGTGGCGCGGATACACTTCGAAGAACCGGCCCGGCGCGCTTCCGCCCTCAAGGATCTCGTAGTCATGGCCGTTGCGGCTCAAAAAATATCCTAGCTGCACGCCCGCTGGACCTGCACCCACCACCAGATAGTCCCGAACTTCGATCATCATTGCCGCTTGCACTCGGTTAAGCGGCGCACAAGCGCACGCACAATAAGGGCCAACGCGTCGGCGGAATACTTCTCCTCTTCGACGCATCGGTAACGGGAACGCCTTCAACAAATCTGACAGTCGCGCGCATCGGAAACGCGCACGAACGGAGACACAATCCAGAGGAGACTGCGCAATCCCCCCGGAAATCTAGCCACCTGCTGCAGGATCCGCAGGCGAGGCAAGGTAACAACTCCACATGACAGCTGATGGACACAACCGTTCTTTTAGGTAGCTTGAAGTTTTCTGGCGGAGTGCTGTTGGTTTGCGAGCAGACACAACAACTTCAAGCTAGGTCGAGCGGAGCTTAGTTTCAGTCGTTTTCAACCTTTACTTTTAAGTACGACAAACATGTCGAGCACATAGCGAAACGGAGAATGCGCCGATCGCCGGAGGATGACCGCCCAGAGCAATCATGACCAGCTGCAAGATCTGACAGGTACGGCTTGCATTTTTTCTTGTAGATGCCACGCTGTCCTGTCGTGTCATGTGCCACCGCGACCCCGGCACCGATCGAAATCACATGTTCCGTCGCACAACATCGACTCCGTCACACCTGGTGTGGACCCCAACCTCGCCTGAGCCCCTTCGGAAGGCAGCCTTGCCAGATGGAACAGCTCTTCACACAGGCGCCTGGCCTGACCACACCGTGGGCCGTCATCGGCTTCGACTTCGCCCCGACCGAGGGCTCGATCCGCTTCAAGGCCGAGCGCCACGCCAGCCGGCTGGCGTGCCCCGCCTGCGCTGCGGCAGATCAGACGATCCACGACCGAGCGCCCCGCCGTAGGCAGCATCTGCACTTCTTCCATTCAAAGCCTTCATCAAGGCCCGCGCGCCGCGGGTTGCCTGCGCGCAGCGCGGCAAGACCGGCCAGCCCGAGGTGCCGTGGTCGCGGCCCGGATCGGGGTTCTCGGTGGTGATGGAGGCGTTCGTGATCGCGCTCTGCCAAGGCCTGCCGGTGGCGCAGGGGGCACGCGCGCTCGGTGTCTTGAGCCGACCGCATCTGGCGCGCGCTTGAGCACTACATCCCGAAGGCGCGCGCAAGAATCGCGGGCCGATCTGACCCAGCTGCCGGTGGATGAAACCAGCAGCCGGCGCGGTGAGTACATCAGCGTGTTCTTCGATGCCAAACAGCGGCGATTGGCCTTCGCGACCCGCGGCCGCGACGCCAGTACCTTCAAGCGTTTCGCCGAGGACTTGACCCAGCACGGCGGCGATCCAGCCGCGATCACCGAGGTCAGCATGGACATGTCGAAGGCCTTCCAGGCAGGCGTGCGGACGCAGTGCCCGCAGGCGCGGATCAGCTTCGATCCGTTCCATGTGGTTCAGCTCGCGAACGACGCCATGGATCAGGTTCGGCGGGCTGAAACCAGACAGGCGCCCGAGCTCAAGGGCAGCCGCTGGGCGCTGCTGAAATCGACCTCGAACTGGAACACGAAGCAGATCCAGTCGATGCACCTGCTGCAGCGCAGCGGCCTAGCGACAGCCCGCGCGTGGCGGCTGAAAGAAGCGCTGCGCTCGGTGTTCCGCGAAGCCATCACCCGCGCGCAGGCCCAGGCGCTGCTGACCGCTTGGATCAGCTGGGCGCGACGCAGCCGGCTGCCCGCATTCAAGCGCCTGGGCCAGACCGTGCGAAGCCGCCTCAAAGGTAGTCTCGGCCACTTCGGCAGCGGCCTGAGCAACGGCTTCCTCGAGTCGATGAATGGGCTGATCCAAGCCGCCAAAACCCGAGCCCGCGGCTACCGCACCGACGCGCGCCTGATCCTGATGGCCTACCTGGTCTGCGGCAGACTCAAGCACCTGCCGGCCAACCCGTGGGTGACGGCGGGCAAGCCGGGTTGACTACCGGGTTTCCACGGAAAACGCGATGGAGCCGGCTCGGCAGCAAACGATCCAGCGTGGCGCGATCGCCTCCGCTCCAGGCGTGCAGCGAGCTGGTGAGGTCGCTGTGCTGCATTGCTCAGACGGTCGCTTTGGCCTCGCCGCGGGCCACCACCACGGAGCCGACCAGATCGCCGCCGACATTGACCGTGGTGCGGCACATGTCCAAGAAGCGGTCGACGCCGAGGATCAGGCCGATACCTTCGGGCGGGATGCCGAACATGGCCAGGATCATCGCGATGATCGGCAGCGATCCGCCCGGCACACCGGCCGCACCGATCGCGCCGAAGATGCACAGCACCAGGATGCTGACCTGCTGCACGAAGCTCAGCTCGACGCCGAAGAACTGGGCCAGGAACAACACGGTGATGCCTTCGAACAAGGCGGTGCCGTTCATGTTGGCGGTGGCGCCCAGAGTGCAGACAAAGCGCGCCACCGGGCGCGGCACGCCCAAGCCTTCTTCGGCGCACTTCAGGGTGGTCGGCAGGGTGGCGCTGGAAGAGCTGGTCGAAAATGCGGTCAGGATCGCGGGCTCTGCACCTCTCCAGAACGCCAGCGGCGACATGCCACCGAAGAACTTGATCAGTAGTGGAAACACCACGAAGGCATGAAGAGCCAGTGCCAGCACCACGGTGCCGACGTAACGCGCCAGCTGCACCAGCACATCGAAACCGAGTTTGGCGGTGATCGTGAACAGCAGGCAGGCCACTGCATACGGCGCCAGCTGGATGATCCAGCCGATCAGCTTGAGGCAGATGTCGTACACGCCCTGCACCGCTCCGACGAAGCTGCGGGTGCCATCCGAGGCCACCACGGTGGCCGCGATACCGAACATCAGGGCAAAGAACATCACCCCGATCAAATCGCCATTGACCGCTGCCGCCAGCGGGTTGCGCGGCACGATATTGATCAGCAGATCGATGCCCGAGACTGCGCTGCCCTTGGTGGCGATGTCCGCCACACGATCGGAAGACTGTGCGATCAGGCTTTCCGCGAGCTCAGGCGGCAGGCCCTGTCCGGGTTGAATCAGGTTGACCAGGATCATGCCGATGGTCACCGCGATCGCCGTGACCGCGAGAATGTAGATCAGGGTGCGCCCGCCGATCCGGCCCAAGGCGCGCGGGTCGCCAATCTCGACCACGCCGAGCACCAGGGCCGCGAACACCAGCGGCACCACCAGCATGAAGAGCAGATTCAAAAACACCTTGCCGACTGGATTGGCGACGTAGTTGATCGCGATATCCAGCCAGCCCGCATCGCCGGCCAAGCTGTTGGCCAGGATGCCTGCGGTGATGCCCACCGCGAATCCGATCGCCATCTTGGTGTGCAGTGACATCCCGCGGCTGGCTTCCATGTCTCAGGCCTCGGGCTGGCTGCGGTAGTTGCGCAGCTGTCCTGCCTTCAGTCGGGCGAGGTAGCTGTTCAGCTCGCGCTTGACCACCGGCATCAGCAGGTAGACGCCAATCAGGTTGGGAATGGCCATGATGAACAGCAGCGCGTCGGCGATGTCGACCAGGCTCGACAGCTGCAGGGTGCAGCCCAGCACCGCGGAAAGCAGATAGAAGACCTTGAATCCATACAGCGCGCCTTTGTTCTCGCGCGCCATGAATGCAGCCGCCTTGGCCCCGTAGTAACCCCAGGTGATGGTGGTCGAGAAGGCGAACAGCAGTACCGCAAGGGTGAGCACATAGGGGAACCAGCTGACCACGCTGCCGAACGCATTCGACGTGAGCTGCACACCGTCGCCGCCGCCCTCCACCAGATGCTGCCCGGTGATGATGATCACGAGCGCGCTCATGGTGCAGATCACAACAGTGTCAATGAACGGTTCCCACAGGGCGACGAAACCCTCGGTGACCGGATCGCGTGTCTTGACTGCCGAGTGCGCGATCGGGGCTGAGCCAAGGCCGGCCTCATTCGAGAACGAGGCTCGGCGAAAGCCTTGGATCAAGGCGCCAATGATCCCTCCGACAGCGCCTTCACCGGTGAAGGCGCCCTCGAAGATGGCGCCAAATGCCGCCGGCAATTGGCCGATGTTCATTCCAATCACCACCAGGCAGCCGACGATGTAGAGCCCCGCCATGGCAGGCACCAGCGTCGCGGTGACGTTGCCGATGCGGGAAATGCCGCCGATCACCACCGCGCCCGCCAAGGCGGCGTACACCAGACCAAACCACAGCGAATTGCCGGCCAGCGGACCCTCGGCGCCGCCGGTGACATTGAGCAGCTGCGCGTACGCCTGGTTGGCCTGGAACATGGCACCCGCACCGATCGCGCCCAGCATGGTGCAGATCGCAAAAACGATCGCCAGAGACCAGCCGAACGATTTCAACCCGGGATAGTTTTCGGCGATGCCCCGCGACAGGTAGTACATCGGACCGCCGGACACGGTGCCATCGGGCTTCTCAAGCCGATACTTCACGCCCAGGGTGCACTCGACGAACTTGGTCGACATGGCGAGCAGGCCTGCCAGCACCATCCAGAACGTCGCCCCTGGGCCACCGATGGTGATCGCCACCGCCACTCCGGCGATGTTGCCGAGACCCACCGTACCCGACACCGCCGAGGTCAAGGCCTGGAAATGGCTGACTTCACCCGGGCCAGCATCGCGCTTGCTGCTGAAGTCGCCGCGCATCAGGCGGAAGCCATGGGCGAAGCCGCGCACATTGATGAAGCCGAAGTACAGCGTGAAAACCAGACCGGCCAGAATCAACCAGCCGACGATCAGCGGGAACATCACCGGCGCTTCATCGGTGCCGCCGACGCGAACCGCGTAAAAAATACCGCCCGATACGGCATCGGCAATCGGCCGGATCGCCGCCTCGATGCGCTGTTCGAGGCTGAGCTCCAGCGGGGCCGCTGCAGCGGCGGCCGAAAGCGGTGCTGGCGTAGCGACAGCGACGGCGGCGGCATCGACGGCAGGCTCAGCTGCGGGCGTGGCCACAGAGGCGCTCTCGAAGCCCTCGGACGACACGGGTTCAGCGTCCTGGGCAAGGGCGGGCAGGCTTGCGGCCAGCAGCAGGGCCAGCGCGAAACGATAGATCATTGAACGTCCCCCAAAGGACTGTCGGGTAGAAGATGCAGTCGCGCTCGCGTCTGCATTCGATGCTGGGCTTCCCTGTGCCGGCGCACGCGCGGAGCACGTCCCACCCGCGGCAGCCCCGGATGGTACATCAGCGGCCGGTCGCGGACGGAACGGCGCGGTGGCGGTACTTTGCATTCACATTCGTGACGGATACAGCGGCGGCAGCGGATCAATCGAGTCGCTGCGTTCGGACTGAAAGCGTGGCGGCGTCGCGAACGCCTTGCGCAGCGCCTCCAGGCTTGCAGCGCCCGCACCACCGCCGTAGAGCGCGCGCTGCAGCGCCGACACCGCCCGCGCCTGCGCTGGATCCGCCAGTGCCTGCTGCAAGGCGTCGAGGCTGGGCGTTAGACCGCGGGCACCCGCCAGCGTACGCAGGGCCTCCGCAATCAGTTCCAGCTCACCCTGACGCAGCGCCTGCGCCAGCTGTGGGCCTACGCGCGGCATCGGCATCGGCTGCGCTGCGGGCGACAGCACTGGCACGGTTCGCGGGCGCCGGCGCTCGCGCAGCAGCAGGGCCAAGGTCAACAGCCACAGCACCAGAAAAACCAACCCAACCCAACGCCAATAGCCATCCACTGCAGCGTTTGGCACCACGCGCTCCGAATCGCTCGGATCGACCGCAGGTACTGGGCCTGTTGCTGCGTCGGTGCGAGCAGTTCCCTCGACGCTGAAGCGCTGCTCGGCAATCAGCGCGCGCTCGGCCCGATCCTGCGCGGTGTTCCACCAGTCGATACCGAGTTCGGGAATGACCAGTTCGCCGGGCCGATTGGGCACCACCGCGAAGCTGCGCGTGCGCTCGCCCTCCAAGCCGCGCGGGCCTTCGCGGGTCTGGCTGGCCTCTTGATCTGGGTAGACCTCGGCGCCCTCGATCGTGGGCAGACGCAGCTCGGGCAATTGCTCGGCAGAAAGTCCACGCGCGCTGATCCGCAGCGACAAGGTGATCGGCTCGCCTGTCTTCAGCTGTCCGGAAGCACCGGTCTGTAGTCGGTAGTCGAGGTCCAGTGCGGGCAGCCAGGGCTCGACTGCGCTGGCCGGGCGCGCACGCACATCGAGTTCGATCGACTCACCGTCAGCCGCGACCGGCGAGCCCGGGTCGAACATGCGGTTGCCGCGCGGGCCGGCCAACGCGCGTCCGCGAAAGCGCGGCGCCTCGATCGGCAGGCGACCGCTGGCCTGCGGCGTGATCGCGTAGCGGCGCTCGATCACCTGGTAGCGCCGACCGCCAGCCTCGCGGGTGAAAGTGGCATCGCCGCCGAGACGGCGGATATCGGCCCCCTGCGCGCGCGGCTCGTCGAGTTGGCCATCCAGAAGGGTGACCGCATACAGCAGACGCACGGTGTAAATCACCTGCTGCTGCACGTAGGGGTTCTCAGGGCTTGCTTCGATTTCCAGCAGCAGATCACCGCCCGCATTCTGGGTCGCTCGGGTGGCGGGCAGCACGGTCAGCTGCAGCGGCGCGGTGGTTTCGCCGCGGATCTCGATGGCCGGAATGCCGATCACACCGACCTGCAGCGGCTCCAGGCTGACCCCCCACAGGGTGCGGCTGCTCTGCTGCCCGTTGACCAGACTGATCTGGGTGCTGCTGGAGCTGCCGAGCACGCGCACATCTGCGCCGAGCCCCGACAGATCCGGCTCACCGACGCCGAGACGATCGGTTTCGATATTCAGGGTGACAGTCTCGCCCAGCACGATCTGATCGCGGTCGAGAAAGGCACGCGTACCGCCCTGGGCGGTTGCGACGCTGGCAATCACGGCGAGCACCAGCCCGCAGGCCGCCCTCAGAATCGACTTCATTGTTCACCCTCGCGCTGGCGTCGCTGGTACTCCAGCAGGAATTTCCGGCGCAATAGGCCGCCGGGATCATCGGGTACACGACGCAGCAGCTGCTCAATCGCCTGCTGGCGTTCGGACTCCGCCATCGTCTCGGCATCGATCGGCTGCGCCTGCTGTTCGGGCGGCTGCTCGGTCTCCTGCAGCGCTTCCTGCATCGCCTGACTGAAGGCGTCCTGCTGATCTTCCGCGGGATCCTCAGCCGAGGACGGTTCCGGTTCCGGTTCGCTGGCAGATTCGGACTCGGCGCCTTCGCCCTGTTGTTCCTCCTCTGAAGGCTGGTCGGGCTCGCCTTCCTGCGCATCGGCGGGTTCAGACTCGGCGCCTTCAGAATCCTGTTCCTTCGGCTCGCCCGACTCACCGCTCTCGCCTGATTGCTCGCCGTCCTGCTGCTGCGAGTCCTGCGATTGGTCTTGTTTCTGCTTTTGCT
Organism: Aquimonas sp.; assembly: GCF_044377145.1. NCBI lineage: Bacteria > Pseudomonadati > Pseudomonadota > Gammaproteobacteria > Lysobacterales > Lysobacteraceae > Aquimonas > Aquimonas sp. The sequence continues at coordinate 36,983 of NZ_JBILJQ010000028.1, read as the reverse complement.
GTTCCTGCTGCTGCAGCCAGTCCCGCAGCGCCTTCTGATTGGCAGCCGCATCGGCGTGGCCGGGCTCGCGTTGCAGCGCCTCGGCATACGCGGCCAGGGCGTCCTCGTAACGCTGCAGTTTGGCCAGCGCATTGCCCCGGTTGTAGTGCGCGCGCGCATCGTCGCCGGCGCTGAAATCGCCCAGCGCTGCCTGGAAATCGCCAGCGCGAAATGCCGCGCTGCCGCGCAGGGCTGCGTCCTTCGCGAGCGTCGCGGCATGGCTGGGTTCATTCGCTTGCAGTGCGTCCCAGGCCTGGCGATCCCGGCGCTGCCATAGATCGTTCCAGAACTGCACGACAGCGCCGGGCGTCGCGGGTTCATGTTCGGGTTCGGGTGCCGGGATGGTTTGATCGGGCGGCGTGACTGGCTGCTGCGCCCAGGCCGACGGCGGTGGCGGCAGCACCACCAGGGCGAACACCAGCAGCCAGCCACGCCGCGCAGCCAGCGCCGCCAAGGGCAGCAGCAGCACCAGCAATAGCGGACCCTCGTCGCGATAGCGCAGACCGGCCGCATCCTCATCGCGGCTAGTGCCAAGGCCGCCGCCCTCGGTCGGCCCGCGGTCGAAACCCAGCGCTGCAAGGTCGCTCGCATCGGACGAGATCCGTGCGTAGCGGCCACCACCCGCGCTCGCCAGCGCCTGCAGACTGGGCTCATCCAGCCGCGGCAGGCGGATATTGCCGGCGCTGTCGCGCATGAATCCGCCGCCGCCGACCGCTACCGGCGCGCCTTCGGGCGTGCCCAGACCGAGCACCGACACCCGCAGACCTGCAGCGAAGGCTTCGGCGGCGGCTTCTAGCGCGGCGTCGCTGGCCTGATCCGTCAGCAGCAGAACATCGCCGCGCTGAGCACCGGCATCGGCCAGCAGACGGCGGGCCATGCGCAGGGCGCGCTCGGGGCGATGCCCTGGCACCGGCATGATCGAGGGATCCAGCGCTGCCAGCAGGCTGTCGAGCGTGCTGGCATCGTCGGTCAGCGGTGCGACCGTGAAGGCTTCGCCGGCGAACGCCAGCAGCGCGGTCTGACCGTCACTACGGCGACGGATCAGGTCTGCCAGCTTGAAGCGGGCGCGGCTCAGCCGGTCGGGCCGCAGGTCGGCTGCGCGCACGCTGGGTGAAAGATCCAGCGCCACGATCAGGGGCGCCTGCAGCTTCAACAGCGGCATCGGCTCGGAGCGAAACGCCGGTCCGGCCAAGGCCAGGATCCCGATGCCGACGCCCAGTACGAGCAGCCATTCCTGCAGCCGCGCGACGCGCTGCGTGCCCGTGGTCTGGAGGGCCAACAGCGCCGCATCGACCACCGCCCGCCACGGATCCGCCGCACCCTGCTGACGACGCCGCCACAGCAGCATCAGCGGCAGCGCGCCCAAGGCCAGCAGCCACAGCGGACGCAAGAAGTGGAATTCGGCAAGGCTGCCCAGCAGACTCATGCGCCGGCCTCCTGTCGACGACCGGTCTGCGCACTGGCGAGGAAGGCGAGCAGCAGTGCGGCAGCCAGTGGCCACATGAATATTTCCGAGCGCGGACGCAGCGGCTCGGCGGTCTGCTCGACCGGCTCCAGCCGATCGAGCTCGGCATAGATGCCGGCCAGTTCGCGGGTGTCGCGGGCGCGGAAGTAGCGTCCGCCGGTCTGCTCGGCAATCCGCTGCAGGCTGGCCTCATCGATCTCGGCGCCAGGAGTGGCGATCTGCAGCCCGAAGACGGAGCTGCGGCCACCGTCGCCGCCCATGCCAATGGTGTAGACGCGTACATTCTCGGCCACCGCCAGCTGGGTGGCCCGCACCGGGTCTAGGGCGCCAGCGTTGTGCACGCCATCCGTCAGCAGCACCAGTACGCGATCGCCGGCGCCGCGCTCACGGAGACGTTTGACGCCGAGGCCGAGCGCATCGCCGATCGCGGTCTCGCGCCCGGCCATACCGATCACGCTGGTTTCGAGCTGATAGCGCACATGGGCGCGGTCGAAGGTCAGCGGCGTCAGCAGGTAGGCGCTCTGGCCGAACAGAATCAGGCCGAGCCGATCGCCGGCGCGGCGTTCGAGAAAGTCGCCAACCACTCGCTTGACTGCGGTGAGCCGATCCACCCGGCGGCCGCCGATGGTCATGTCCTCGGCCGCCATGCTGCCGGAGACATCCACCGCGAGCATCAGATCGCGGCCGCTGCTGGGCGGGCTTTCGACCTCACCCAGCCACTGCGGGCGCGCCGCGGCGGCGCACAGCAGCAGCCACGCCAGCAGGGGCAGCACCCAGGTCGTAGCGGCGCTGTGCATTTGCGCGGCCTGCACGATTTCCGGTGGCAGCGCGAAGGGCAAGCGGAGCAGGCTGCCCTGCGCAGCGCGCGCGCGCGGCAGCAGCAGCCACATCAGCAGCGGCAGCGGCAGCGCCCACAGCGCCCACGGCTGCGCCCACTCGATCGAGGCGATGATCGTCTGCAGCGGACTCATCGAATCTGCTCCAGCACCCGCGCGAGCAAGGTCTCGACCGCGGCAACTGCGGCTGCCGCTTCGTCATCGTTCAAGGCCGGTCGGAACGGACCACTCTGCAAGGTGGCGAGTGCAGCTTCGTCCAGCGCCGGACCGGGCAGGCCGCGCAGATGGTTCAACCAGGCACTGCCCTCTAGGCTGGCGGCCGCCGGCGTATGCACCCGTACGGCACGTCGCAACAGCTCCGAGGCTGCTGCCACGCGCTCCTGCGCCGGCAAATCGGTGGCGCGTATCGCCTGCAGGGCGGCGTGCCAGCGCGCGCGCTGGCGGCGCCGCGCCATCACTCGAAGCAGGTGTCGGGCAAACACCGCCGCGCACAGCAGGGCAATCAAGGCCAACACCCAAATGCCCGGCGGCGGTGGCCACAGGCCGGGTTCGGGCGGCAGCTGGATATCGCGCAGAACCGGGCCCGGATTCACGCGGCCTCCCGCGGCGGCGCGCCGCGCAGCAGGTCGCGCAGGGCGGCGACCGGGTCTTCGCGGGTGCTGATCAAGCGGGCACCGACGCCGGCGCGGCGCAGGCGTTCGAGCGCATCATCCTGACGCAGCCGCAGTGCGCGCTGCCAGCCGGGTTCTGCGCCACGCGGGACTTCCAGCACGGCTTCGCCGCCCGCCGTCGCCACCCGATAGCGACCGGCGGGAAGCCGCTCGCGCTCCAGCGGATCGACCAGCACCGCGGCGATCAGATCATGGTGGCGTCGCAGGCGCTGCAGCGCGCGCAGGGCCTCGTCATCGATGCTGGCCGCATCGAGCAGTACCAGCACGTGGGCACCCGCACGCAGGGTTCGCGCCAGCCGATCCAGGGCAGCGCTCAATGGTTGTTCGATCGCATCGACCGGCGCCGGGCGCGACCAGTCGCAGATGGCCTGCAGCACGCGCAGCGCACCACGCTGCGTGCCTGCTGCCGGCAGTTGGCCGGAGCGCGGACCGAAGCCGGCGGCGCAAACGCGGTCGCCTTCGCTCTGCGCGAACCAGGTGAACAGCGCCGCCAGACGCGCCGCCAACACCGACTTGAAGCAGACTCGGGTGCCGAAATGCAGGCTGCTTGAGGTATCCAGCACGACCGCCGAAGTGCGCTCGCGTTCGGCGGCGAACAGCTTGGTGTGCAGATCGCCGGTGCGCGCGGTCAGCCGCCAATCGACGTGGCGCACATCGTCGCCGGCGGCATAGGCGCGCGACTCGGCGTAGTCCATGCCGCGCCCCCGGAATGGGCTGTGGCGCTGGCCCGCCGCACGGTCAGCCGAACGCCGCCGCGCGCCGGCCGCCAGTTCGGCCGCGCGCGCGCGCAGCGCAACCAGTTCGGTCAGGGCCGGACAGGTAGCCGTGGTCAGAGCATCGGCACTCACGGCAGCGGCACGCGCTCCAGCAGCTGGCGAATGATGCTGTCGCTGTCGACACCGGCGGCCTCGGCCTCGAACGACAGCAACACGCGATGTCGCAGGACATCCAATGCAACCGCTCGGATGTCTTCCGGGGCGACGAAATCGCGCCCGCTCAGCCAGGCGTGCGCACGCGCACAGCGCTCCAATGCGATCGAGCCGCGCGGGCTGGCGCCGAACGCGATCTGCCGCTTCAGCTCAGCGCTGTACGGCGCTGCGTCGCGCGTGGCGAGCACCAGTTCGACGAGGTAGCGTTCCAGCCGCGGGGCCACGTGCAGAGTCAGAATCCGTCGGCGCGCTTCGCGGATGTCCCCGGCAGTGATCCGCGCGAAGTCGGCGCGGTGCTGCTGGGGCAGGCTCGGATCAAGCTCGGCCAAGGCGCGCGTGCGTGCCAGCCGCAGGATTTCGGCCTCGGTGTCCGCCTGCGGATAGCCGATACGAACATGCATCAGGAAACGATCGAGCTGGGCCTCGGGCAGCGGATAGGTGCCCTCCTGCTCGATCGGGTTCTGGGTCGCCATGACCAGGAACAGCTCGGGGAGCTTGTAGGTCACTCGCCCCACCGTGATCTGGCGCTCGCCCATGGCTTCCAGCAAGGCCGACTGCACCTTGGCCGGCGCGCGGTTGACCTCATCGGCGAGCAGCAGGTTGTGGAACAGAGGGCCGGGCTGGAACTCGAAGCGCGCTTCCTGCGGGCGGTAGACCTCGGTTCCGGTCAGATCGGCCGGCAGCAAATCCGGCGTGAACTGCACGCGGTGGAAGTCCGCCTCGATGCGCGCCGCCAGACATTTGATCGCGGTGGTCTTGGCCAGGCCGGGGGCGCCTTCCACCAGCAGATGTCCGTCGGCCAACAGCGCGATCAACAGGCGCTCGACCAGGGCCGGCTGGCCGACCACTTCGGCCGCCAGCACTTCTCGCAGGCTGGTAAAGCGCGCCGCGAGTGGGTCGGCCGACATCGCGCTGACGTCGGTCGAGGACGGAATCGGTTCGGACATGCGTTCGGGCCAGGCTGCGAAGTGGGCGCGCTTGGACCGCGCTGCGGCGCCAAGGTTCAGCGCAGTATGCCCAGCGCGATGACGCCACGGCCTGTGCCGCAGGTCGCGCCCTGGAGCATTGCTGGCGCTTCAGGCCAGCAGATCGGCTGCGCTGCACGGCTTGCCAATCAGCCAGCCTTGGGCGTAGCGGCATTCAAGTTGGCGCAGAAGATCCAGCTGCGCCTCGCTTTCAATGCCCTCCACCACCACGTCGGCGCCCAGCCCGTGGGCGAGGTCGACGATCGATTCAACGATTCGGCGCGCACGGCGGTTGCCCAGCATTTCGCGAGCGAAGGCTTGATCCACCTTGATGGTGTCAAACGGCAGCAGGTGCATGTGCTGCAGGTTCGAGTAGCCGGTTCCGAAATCGTCCAGCGCAACGCGCACTCCAGCCGCCCGCGCCTCCTCCATCATCGCAGCGACGCGCAGGTAATCGAGTTGACGGCTCTCGGTGATTTCGATCTTCAGCTGATGTGCCGGGATGCCGCCCGCCGCTGCGTACTCAAGCATGCGCGCCAGCAGCCCGTCTTCAATCAGCTGGCGCGCGGAGACGTTGATCGCCACGAACGGGGGGCGCCGGTCGCCTGCAGCACGCAGGCGCGAGAGCACATTGACGCTGGCACCAATCACATAGTCACCGACCGGAACGATCAACGAGGTCTCTTCGGCCAAAGCGATGAATTCCGCCGGGGAAATGCTGCCGCGCTCCAGATGCTGCCAACGCACCAAGGCTTCGTAACCGGCGATGACTCCGCGGCCCACATCGAGCAGCGGCTGGAATCGAACCTCAAGTTCGTTGCGCGACAAGGCCTCGCGTAGCTGCGACTCCAGTCTGATCTTGCCGATACCGACCAGGCTGTCGAGCGCGGGCTCCTCGGACGGGACCAAGGCGTGGCCTTGGAGCGTTGCAAGCGTGGAGCGGTAGCGACGCAGCTGGCCTTCCAGCAGCGCGCGTACTACCGGATCTGTATTGACCAGACGTTCGGCAATCTGTTCGGGCGTGATCGGCACCAGCACGCAGGGCTCCATCGCGGTTGCGGTGGCGGTGCGTGGAGAGCGGTCGATGACCGCCATTTCGCCGAGCAGTTCGCCGGCGCTGACCTCGGCCAAGGGCTGGCCGTTCGGCCCGGCGCTGATCATCAGCCGGCCGGACTCCACCAGAAATGCCAGATCGGGCGCATCGCCTTCGCGAAACAGCACCTGGCCGCGCACTAGTTCAAGTCGGTGTTGGGACACGAGACACCCTCCGAATCTCCGCCGAGTCTAGCCCCAGCAGATCCCATCGAGTGCGTGGTCTTCGATACATCGTCCCGATTGATCCCCAAGCGCCGCGCCAAAAACGAAGGGCCGCTTGCGCGGCCCTTCGAGGTTTGAAGCTGACCCGCTGAACTTACGGGAGACTGTTGATGGTGCAAGCAGTCGGTGCGCTCAGCGACGGGATCACCACGACGTTTGATCCAGTTGCCCGACTGCAGCTTCCCGTTACCGCGAAATTGAAGGGCGGAGGGGGCAGAACCAGACTCACGTCGGTGCCGCGGTTGAACGTCCCAGCGCAAACCGTGGCTGCTGCAGTTCCACCGGGATGGCTGCAGGCCAAACCACCTGGGCTACTGAGGAGGCTGAACGCGGTCGGACCGCCGGCGGTCACCGTGAGCACAACCGGATTGATGGTGGTATTGCAGGCACCCGCCGGTGCAGGCGGGCTGAAACCGTCGCCGCCGGCACAGCTGTCACGGCCGAGAATGCGGACAGTCGCAATCGGAGTCGGAGCAGCCGTGCGGAACACGCAAGTCCAGACTGCACCACCGCCGGGCTGATCCATCGCCGAGGCCCGGATGCGAGCGACTGTCTGACCGAGCGCATTCGTGGGCGCCGCCTGCTGAACGATCTCAACCAGTGCGGTCTGACCGTTGCCCGTACAGACGCCCGTGATGTCGGTGCCAGCGATCGGATTGCCCGACGAGTCGTTGAGCTGCAGCTGCACGACAAGCTCGCCGTTGCCGAACAGCGTCTGCGGAGTGGCTTCAAGGATCACGAACTCATCCGCAATGATGTTGACGGTCACCGCGTCTGATGCGCCCAGGGAGAACTCCACGTTGCTGGGCGATGAACCGTCTTCCACCAGACCAGAGGTGGTCACGCTGACGGTGACGCAGCCATTTGCACCCGTCGGGCTCGCAATCTGACCCGACTCCAACTGCCCGCCGATCTGACCGCTGCCATTGCGCAGCGCGAAGCCGAAGTCGAGGTTTGCCGCCTGGATGGGTATGCCGAAGGCGTCGTAGGCACAGACCCGTACCGGCACGGTAGCGTTGCCCTGCAGCGAGGTCGGGCTGGCAGTGATCGTCACCGGGCCGGCGCCCGGGTAGACATAGGTTTCGATGTCGGTGATCAGCTCTTGGCCCACTGACGTGGTTTCCGATCCGCGCACCCACACCGCGACGGTCTGTCCCAGACGCGAAACCGGGAAGGTCAGTCGAGTGCTTGCAACACCAAGGGCATTGGTCGGCGCAGTCCGGGCGATGTTGCCGTGGACCGCGCGGCCAATCACGTACGGCAGCACGTTGCCCGAGTCGACAATCACACCAGTGTCGTCATTGCGGTTGAAGCGCTGGGTGACAGTCAAAGCGCCCTGGCTGTTCACCTGCTGGATCGAACGAGCACTCTCGAGGTCACGGTTACCTGGCACGCTCTGACCAAACACCAGCAAGGTATCGCCCGGGCCGGCACCGCCGCCAGCGGTCTGGAAGGCACCCGACGGAGCGCTGAACAGGAAACCGTTCTCCTGCGGGTTACCGTCGCCGCCGCTGATCGAGAACACGCCGGATCCCACGTTCGGGAACCCGGTGGCCGGGCTGTCGACCAGACCGAACTCCAGCACGGTGCCCGGAAGTACCGGGTTGCCCTGGCGATCGGTGGCAAGTGCACTGACCACAATGCTGTAAGTGCCGTCGCCGTTGTTGCGGATGCCTGATGCTGCGTCCACCGCCCGATCCGCACGGACGTCCGCGGAGTAGGGAGCGGTCAGCTGGACTGAGAACAGACGACCGTCGGAGACGATGATGGTGCGCTCCGCGACCACTGGGTCGGTGATGCCGTTGTCGACATTGTTGTCAGCGCGGTCAGCGGTGGCGCGAATGGTGGTCGGCCCCACGCGGGTGCCCGCGATGAAGGTTGCATTGACCACGCCGTTGGTGGTGCGCAGGGAAATCTGCTGGCCGGTCACGGTCTGTCCCGCTGCATTCACGCCCGAAAGGCGCTCGCCCGCAGCAGCAGCACCATCACCCACCACTTCCACGCGGACATTGTTGAAACCGCTGTTGCCGGACACCGGATCCGGCACCGGCAAGCCGGTGGAATCGGCGATATCGATTTCCACGGTACCCGAACTGGCGCCGCCCGAACCATTGATGTAGAGGCCGGCGAACGTGGGTGAGAGCACGACGGAAGCAGGCAGCGGCGGGGCGGCAGAGACGACCGTGATGACCACTGAGGTCGTCATGGAGCGACGGGTCTCAGGATCCTGGATCGTAGCGACCAGAGTCGCTGTGCCTGGGGTTCCCCTGGAATGAACAAAAACGGTCGCGCGACCTGCAACGATGTTTACGGGGCCCTGACCCAAAGTATTCAGAAACTCGTTGTTTTCAATGACCGGTGTGGCGGGATCATCTATGGTTGTCGGATCGTCCAGCGTCGAGAAAGCCGCAACCGTCACGGGGTTGATGGTGACGCCCAAGCCACCTGCATCACCGCGCGGGATACTGATCGCCTGTCCGCTTGCCGAGCGCGCTGTAATCGTCAGCTCACTCATGTACGGCGAGCCGGAGAATGGCGCAATTCCGAACAGGTTGACTGGCAGCTGGGTGCGCGTTGCCTGGATGCTGATGCTGCCGTTTGCTGCCGGTGCAGTCACGGTCAGCGGGACGCTGGCGGAAACAGCGCCTGGCTGTCCGACCGGCTGAGTGGAGAACGTCAAGGTGACCGAACCCTGCGACTCGGTAGTCACGAAGATGAATTCGGCGCGGCCGCCAACGGTGGTTGCCGAATTACTCGAAGTGGTTTGGCCGTTGACCACGCCAAACACGCCACCGAGGTTGCTCGGGCTGGCGCTTGCCGTAACCGTCGTCCCGTCGGCAATCGGCGTGCTGTTTGAGTTGCTGACCACGACCGACACCGCCAGCGTTCCACCAGCAGGCACGCTGTTCGCGGTGGCGGATGCACTGATCCGAGCGCTCTGGATCGGGCCGAACCCACCATCATCACCACTGCCGCCGCCACCGCAGGCCGTCAGCAGGGCGAGTGACCCTACCAGAAGGCCCTTCAGCAGAACTGTTGCTTTCATCATCTCTCTCCGAAGAAAACTGGCATCAATCCGTCGCCAGCCTGAATATGGAAGTCCTGCATGCCGACCGATCAACGAGCCTCGCGTCCGGACACTGCCAACACTTTGGGGGTCACGAAAATCAGCAGCTCAGCCTTTTCGGTGCCGTTGCGCTTGTTGCGGAACAGGTTGCCGAGGAGCGGCACGTCCCCGAGGAAGGGCACCTTCGTCAAATCTTCTCGGTTCTGGAATTCGTACACACCACCAATGACCACGGTTTGGCCGTTGTCGACCAATACAGCGGTGTTGATCTCCCGTTTGGCGATGATTGGGATACCACCACCGCCCGTAGGAAGGACTGGCGTGAATCCCCTGAGCTCGTCCTTCTTGACTTTCAGGTTGAGGTAGACTCGATCATCTTGAGTAATGGTTGGGGTTACCAACAGCTCAAGCAAGACCTCCTTGAACTCGGTGGTAACTGTAGCCGCCGTTCCGATTCCGCTAACCACCGTGTAACCGACCTCGTCGCCCTGTGTGATGCTTGCTTCGCGCTGGTTGGTGGTGATCACGCGTGGGCTTGAGACCAGCTCGCCCCGACCTTCCGACTGCAGAGCCGACAGCTCAAGGTCAATCAGATAGTCCGCGCTAAGAATGGCGAAGCCGATCGCGCCGGCCGCATTTTGCACGGGCAGATTTACGCCCAGCCGGCTTGCGGCCGGAAGGATGTCTCCACGCTCGGGCCCTATGCTGCGCCCTTCATACAGCGGACCCACGGTCAACGCGTCGCCGATGTTGCTCATCGCATTTCGACCTGCGAAGCGATTGCTGACCGCGCTGGTGATCAAAGCGTTGTTGGCCGCCTGCGAGCCTGAGGTGGTGAATACCCGGCCGCTGCTGTCTTGGCGCGCGCCGCTGACGCCGAACTTCGCGCCCAGCTCGCGGGCGAAGTTCTCACTTGCGATCACGATGCGAGCTTCGATCAGCACTTGGTCAACCGGGCGATCAAGCAGGGTGATGAGGCGCTTGATCTCGCCGATTTTCTCGGGCAGATCGTTCAGCAGCAAGGTGTTGGTGCGCTTGTCGAAGGTCACCGAGCCGCGAGCTGACAGGAAACCGCGTGATTCACCCGTCTGCTGCTGTTGCTGACCGCCGCCCTGCTGGTTGCCTTTGCTGTTGTCGGTCAGCAGCTTTGCAATCTCTTCGGCGCTGCCGTAGTTGATCGCGATGTACTCGCTGACCAGCTCGGCGCGTTGCTCCTGCGCGATGCGCGCATCGGCAATCGCCTTCTCGTAGCCCGCGATCTCAGACTGAGGCGCAACCCAGATAACATTGCGGTCGATCCGCTTGTCCAGAGACTTCGCACGCAGGACAAGATCCAGCGCTTGGTCCCAGGGCACGTTGATCAAGCGCAGAGTCACGTTGCCGGTCACGCTGTCGGCCGCAACCACGTTCAGCCCGGCCTCTTCGGCAACGACCTGCAGCACGGTGCGCACCGGAATGTCCTGGAAGTTGAAAGTGACGGGCTGGCCCTTGTACTCACCCTCTGCGGCGATGATCTCGCCTTCAGCGGTGACCACGCGGTCCTGGACCGGATCCACTTCAATCACGAACTCATTGCCCGCCTGGTAGGCGAGCGGCTCGAAGCGACCGTCAACGCTGATGTCAAGCAAAGTCCCGCCGGAACTGCGGCTCAGCTCCACGCTCTGTACCGGGGTCGCGAAGTCAGACACGTCCAAGCGTTCGGCCATGTTGTCCGGCAGGTACACACCGGCCAGATCGACGCGAATGCGCTGACCATCGACCCGCATTTCCGAGGCGGCGCCTTCACCCACCAGGGTGAGGATGATGCGACCGGTGCCCTCCGGCGTGCGGCGGAAGTCGACATTGCCAACCTCAGTGACGTTGGCCGTGCGCTTGGCGGGGTCCGCCGCGTATGCCGTCACCTCGGTCGCAGCTGTGCTCGCGCCACCGACCATCAACACGACCGTATTGCCTTCGGTACGCGTCTCGTATGGCGTGGAGCGGAACAGGTCAACAGAAACGCGCGTGCGCCCTGCAGCCTCCGCGGTGGCAATCGAGCTGGTCGCGCCAACCCCCACCGGGATTCGACGCTGAGCCACCGCGTTCCGGGTATCCGGCAGATCGATGATGATCCGCGGCGGATCGTCGGTGGTGAATACAGGCAGTTCCTTGACCGGTTCGCTCAAACTCAGGGTGATATCCACCCTGCCGCCTGGGCCGGCCGAGAAACTGATGTTGTCGAGACTACCGGCAGCGAAGGCGCTGGAGCCGGTGCCAATCAGTGCGGCCAAGCCGAGCAGCCGGACGAGCCGGGCCGGAGTGGCAACGGAGATGGACTTGGATGTGCGCTTCATGCGATTCCCCACTGCATTATTCGTTTTCGAGTGCCAGAGCAGCCGGACGCTCAAGCCAGCCGCCCGACCCATCAGGAACCAGTTCGACGATCTCAAGACCGTCTTCGCGGATGGCGACAATGCGGCCGTCGCTTTGACCCAGGTAATTACCTACGCGCACCCTGTGCACGACACGGGAAGGGTCCATCACCAGCGCCAGCTGGCTCTCGCCGGCGCCCAAGGTGCCGACCATATCGAGGCCATCGAGCGGAAAACTCTCAAGGACCTCTTTACGGCGGTTGGAGTCGGGACGCGGGCCTTCGACACGCGATTCCAGATCTTGCCGCTGCGGCAGCGAGAACGGGTCGCGCAGATCCTGGGCGCTGTAGACGAAGGTTTCGAACTGCTTCATCACCGGCAGTGGCTCAAGCGGTGGCGCCGGACGCTGCTTGATGTCGGCGACGTAGTTTTCGAGGTCACGCATGCCCGGATCACAGGCACTCAAGGACATCGCGGCAACACAGATCAGAGCGACCCTCGCCGGATGACGGATTGATTGGAATCCCTTCATATTAGCGAGCTCCCTGTGCGGCGGCGGCGCCGGAGGTAGCCGCAGCAGCTGCCTCGGCCTCGGCCTCGGCCTCCGCAGTCTCTTCTTCGTCAAGGTAGCGGTAGGTCTTGACCGTGCCTTCCAGCACCAGTCCGCCCGCCGGCTGTCCGTCCTTGGCCTCGCGTGGCTTCAAGGAGATATCGTGCATCGTCATGATGACCACGCGGGGCAGCGAAGCGACGCCGCTGACAAAGTTGCCGAACTGGTGGTAGCTGCCAACCATGCGCAGCGAAATCGGCTTCTCCGCGTAGAACTCCTTGCGGATCTCCGGCTGCGGCTGGAACAGCTCGTTCTGGATGCCGGCCGCCAGTGCCGTCTGCGAAATGTCGACAATCAGGTCGGGCATCTCGGTGCGGCTTGGCAGCTGCCGCAGCATCTGCTGCAGCATCGCTTCCATCTCGGCCAACTGTTCCTTCAGCGGTTCGAGGTTCACCGCCTTGGCCTGCTCGGTCTCAAAGTCACGTTTGAGCGACTCTTCGGTACGCGCAAGCGACTCAAGCTCGTCCTGCTGGTTGCTGACGAACAGATACCAGCCGAAGAACAGGATCAGGCCCGCGAGGATCACGCAGAAGAAGGTCTTGACCGGTGTCGGCCAAGCGCCTGCGTTGTTGAAGTCCAGATTGTTCAGATCGAAATTCTTCACGGCTGGCTCCCCGCAGCGGCAGTCGGCTCAATGCCCTGCGTTTCGGCGCCACCCTCAGCGTCGCCTTCCTCGGTGTCACCGACCGGCTTGGTCGCGGTCACGTTCATGCGAAAGAAGTAGGGCATCGACTTGTCCTCACCCTTGGCCTCGATGATGCCGAGGTCGTCGCGGGTCAGCCAGCCGGAAGTCCGGATGTTGCGCATGTAGGACGACACACGAGCATGCGACTGCGTCATGCCCTCCAAGGTGAGCTGGTCACCGACCTGCTTGATCGAGCTCAGCAACACGCCCTCAGGCAGGGTGCGGACCAGATCGTCAAACAGATGAACCATCTGCGAGCGGTTGGCCTGCAGCTGTTCGATCACCGCCTTGCGGGCGAGCAGATCGGACTTCTTCTTTTCCAGGATCTCTATCTCGGCTGTCTTCTGCTTGAGACTGGCGATCTCGCGCTGCAGATAGCCATTGCGTTGCTCCTGAGCGCTGATCTTTCCGTCGAAGAACTGCACGGCACCAAAGCTGACGCCCACCGCCAGCGCGGCGCACAGTCCGAGGACTCCGAAGAACTCGTTCTGGCGCTGCTTTCGGCGCTCGGTGCGCCAGGGCAATAGGTTGATCTTGGCCATCAGTCGAAACTCCTCATGGCGAGACCGGCGGCGATCATCAGCGACGGGGCATCCTGCGCCAACGATTGCGCCTGCACCCTGGAGGCCAAGGACATGTTGGCCAGCGGGTTGGCGACCACGGTGCTGATGCCGAGCTGCTCTTCGACCATTTCGGCAACCCCGGCGATCGAGGCACAGCCACCCGCAAGCACGATCTGGTCGACTCGGTTGAACTCGCTGCCGGCGTAGAGAAACTGAAGCAGTCGGCTGACCTGCTGGACCATGGCTTCCTTGAACGGCTCCAGCACTTCGATCTCGTAGCTCTCGGGCAATCCGCCCTGACGCTTGGCCAGGCCTGCTTCCTCGTAGGACAGTCCGTAGCGGCGCATGACCTCGTCGGTCAGCTGCTTGCCGCCGAAGACCTGCTCACGGGTGTAAATGCTGCGCTGGTTGCGCAGCACGTTGAGCGTGGTCATGGTGGCGCCGACATCGACCAGCGCGACCAGACCATCACGGGTGACGGACAGCTGATCGGCGATCAGACGGAAGGCGTTCTCCATCACGAAGGCTTCGACGTCGACGACCTTTGCGGTCAGACCGCCGAGGTCGAGCGCGGCGGTGCGCACTTCGACGTTCTCGGTGCGCGACGCAGCCAGCAGCACCTGCACCATCTCCGGGTTGTCCTTGACCGGGCCCAGGACTTCGAAGTCGAGGCTGACCTCCTCGATCGGGTAGGGGATGTATTGCCCGGCCTCGACCTGGATCTGGTCCTCAAGCTCGTCCTCGGACAGGTCGGCCTGCATCGGGATGATCTTTGTGATCACCGCCGAGCCGGCGACCGCGGCCGCCGCGAAGCGACTTTTTGCGCCCGATCGGTTCAGTGCCCGCTTGATCGCTTCGCCCACCGCCTCGACCTCGACGATGTTCTTCTCGACCACGGCATTGGGAGGAAGCGGCTCCACCGCGTAGTGCTCAACGCGATAGCGACCGCCGCTTTGGCTCAGCTGGAGCAGCTTGACAGCGGTGGAACTGATGTCCACGCCGATCAAGGGCACCTTCTTGTTTGCGAACAGCCCCACGGTTTCTCCCCTTCCCACAAGCCCTTACAGGCAATAACTCCACGACTACATTAAATAACGATTATTTGCAGTCTGGCAACAGACAACTGCCGTTCAGGCTGCCGCAACCGCGATGTGGGTCAAGAAAATGGTCAAAAAATGTTCCTGCCGGGGCGAAAAATGACCGCTTGATGGCCGGTGTCGGCGGTTTCTTCCGGGTCCCGGCGGGCCGGCCTATACTCGCCGGCCCTGCCCTGCCGACTGGATTCCGCGGATGCGCCTGTTCCGCCGCCTGCTGCGCTATGCCTTGATTTGCGGGCTCCTGCTGGGAGCGATCGGCGCGGGTGCGCTGGGCGTCGCCTATTGGCTGATCGCGCCGACCCTGCCTGACGTGCAGGCGCTGCGCGACGTGCGCCTGCAGATGCCGTTGGCGGTTTATTCACGCGACGGCAAGCTGATCGCCATGTTTGGCGAGGCCAGACGCAAACCTGCGCGGATCGGCGATGTGCCAGACCGGGTCAAGCAGGCCTTCATCGCGATCGAAGACGCGCGTTTCTATGAGCATCCGGGGATCGACTGGCGGGGCATCGTCCGCGCGGTGTGGCTGCTGGCAACGAGTGACCGCGAGCGCGTGCCGGGGGGCAGCACGATCACCCAGCAAGTCGCGAAAATGTTCTTCCTGAGCCCGGAATACAGCTACACCCGCAAGCTGACCGAGATCTTTCTGGCGCTGAAGATGGAGCGCGAACTCAGCAAGGACGAGATCTTCGAGCTGTACCTGAACAAGAGTTTCTTCGGCAATCGCGCCTACGGGATCGCCGCTGCAGCCGACTTCTACTACGGCAAGGAGCTGGTCGATCTGGAGCTGCATGAGGCCGCGATGCTGGCCGGCATCCCCAAGTTTCCCTCCAGCGGCAACCCCATCACCAACCCCGACCGCGCACGCATCCGCCGCGACTACATCCTGCATCGCATGGTCGAAGTCGGTTTCATCAGCAACGACGAACGCGACGCAGCCCAAGCGATCGCCGACAGTGCGCACCCGAACGAGCCGGCGATCGAGATCGACGCGCCCTATGTCGCCGAGATTGCGCGCGCCGAAGCCGTGGAGCGTTTCGGCGCCGACGCGATGATTGATGGCCACCGGGTGTTCACCACGCTCGACAGCGTCGGCCAGGCCGCCGCCAACAGCGGCCTGCGTCGCAGCCTGCTCGACTACGACCGCCGCCACGGCTGGCGCGGTGCCGAGGCCCAGTTGCCGCTGGCCGAAGGGGCGCCCATCGCCCAACTGCAGGGCTTGCTGCGCGATTTCCCGACGATATCCGGGCTGGCGGCGGCATTGGTGCTCGACAGCGCCCCGGAGCGCGCCAGCCTGTTGCTGCGCGACGGCCAGCTGATCGAGCTCAATCTTGAGCAGGTGACTTGGGCGCGTCCCTACATCGACGAGAATCGGCGTGGGCCGGCGCCCAAGGGCGTTGACGGCGTTCTGAGCCCGGGCGATGTGGTTCGGGTCGAATTGAACGACGAAGGCGCGTACACGCTCTCGCAGGTGCCCAGGGCGCAGGGTGCTTTGGCCTCGGTTGACGCCGAAGACGGCGCTGTACGTGCGCTGGCCGGCGGCTTCAGCTTCAGCCTGAACAAGTTCAATCGCGCCACCCAGGCTCAGCGGCAGCCGGGTTCAAGCTTCAAGCCTTTTGTTTACGCAGCGTCGTTCGAGCGCGGCTATGGCCCCGGCTCGATCGTGCTGGATGCCCCGGTCGTATTCCGTCAGCACGACGGCAGCACCTGGCGTCCGCAAAACGACAACTCCACCTTCGCCGGGCCGATGCGCCTGCGCGAGGCCATGGTGACCTCGCGCAACCTGGTTTCGGTGCGCTTGCTCGACGCGATTGGCGCGAGCTATGCGCGACGCTTCATCCAGGGTTTCGGCTTCACCCCGGAGAGCCTCCCGGAGAACCTCTCCCTCGCGCTCGGCACCAGTTCGGTGCCGCCGCTGGCGATGGCGCGCGGCTACGCCCTGTTCGAGAACGGTGGTTTTCTGGTCGACACCCACTTCATCGAGCGGATCGAGGACCGCGACGGCAACCCGGTGTTCATTGCCGAGCCGCTTCGCGCCTGCCGCCAGTGCCCGGAACGCCTGCGTGAAGAAGTGACTGGCGGTACGGATGGTGGCTTCGACCTGAGTTCCGGCGCCGCACCGGCCGCCGCCGACGTAACCGCTGAGGCGGACACCGCAGCAGCCCCCGGCAGTGGTCTGGCACCGCGCCGGATCGATGCGCGCACCGCCTACATGGTCAACTCGCTGCTCCGCGATGTGGTCCGGCGTGGTACTGGGCGCAATGCGCTGGTACTGGAACGCAGCGATATCGGCGGCAAGACCGGCAGCACCAACGATCATCGCGATGCCTGGTTCGTCGGCATCGGCGGGGGGTTGGCCGTGGCCAGCTGGGTCGGAATGGACGACTTCGGATCCTTGGGCAGCGGCGAGTTCGGCGCCGTCGCGGCTTTGCCGACTTGGATCGAGTACATGCGCGGCGCCCTGGAAGGCGTGCCGGAGAGCGAACAGCCGCTGCCGCCGGGCATCGCCACCGTCACCATCGATGCCACCACTGGCGCGCTGATGCCGGCGGGCAGCCCCGGCTCGCTGTCGGAGTTGATCCGTGTCGACGACATCGCCCGCCTGCAGCGCCGCAGCTTCCAGGACGAGCGCACGCTGAATGCCGAGGAGAGCTTCGACATCTTCTGAGCAAGCGTGGGTTGCGTCGCGCCGGCGGCCGGCAACCTGCGTGAATCTGCGCCAGCACCCCGGGCTCAGGCTGTTGCACCGCGTGCTCGCCGACGGAAGGCACGGTGCCCGGGCCACTCGAAACCGCCAGGTCTGCCCGACTCGACCACAGGAAACACCATGCGAAGCGGCGGCGCCGATGCATCCACTCGAACCCGCGAACTGCGTCAACGCGTCGCCATCGAAGCGGCGCGACTGATGGCCGAGGGCGGTCTGCGCGATTTTCAAGCCGCCAAACTGCGTGCAGCCAGTCGCCTGGGCGTGGTCGACGAGTCCGCACTGCCACGCAATGCCGAGATCGAGCAGGCTCTGCGCGAGCACCAGCGACTGTTCCAATCCGCAAAGCAGCCGGATGCGCTGCAGGCGCGCCGACTGGCCGCTCTGGAAGCACTGCAGTTCCTGCGGCGCTTTGACGCACGTCTGGTCGGCGCGGTGTTGGACGGCAGTGCCGACGCGCACTCCGCGGTCTGTCTGCACCTGTTCGAGGATCGCGCCGAGAATGTCGAACACTTCCTGGCCGAGAGCGGCATCCCGATCGAGCAGCGCAGCCGCCGGCTGCGGCTCGACCACGCGCGCAGCGAAGTGTTTCCGGTCTACCAGTTCAGCGCCGACGGAGTGCCCTTCGAGCTGATCGTGCTGCCGCGTTCGACGCTGCGCCAGCCACCGCTTGACCCCGTTGACGGCAAGCCGATGCAGCGGGCATCGCTGTCCGCTTTGCGCTCTCTTCTGGACGCTCCCGGAGGCTGAATCACCCGCCCGGAAACGCATACGCCCGCCTCGCGGCGGGCGCTGCAGGTGCCGCGGCAGGCTGAATCAGCGTGCTGCGCGCGGGGTGTAATTGCGAACATCGGCGCCGGTGTAGATCTGGCGCGGACGGCCGATCTTGGCTTCCGGATCGTTCTGCTGCTCCAGCCAGTGGCTGACCCAACCGGCGGTGCGGGCAATGGCGAACATCACCGTGAACATCTCGGTCGGAATGTTCAGCGCCTTGTAGATCAGGCCCGAGTAGAAATCGACGTTGGGGTAAAGCTTGCGGGCGACGAAATAGTCGTCCTTCAGCGCGGCCTCTTCGAGTTTCATCGCGACTTCGAGCAGCGGGTCGTTGACGCCGAGGTCGGACAGTACCTTGTGAGTCATCTCGCGAATGATCGAGGCGCGCGGGTCATAGTTCTTGTAGACGCGGTGGCCGAAGCCCATCAGGCGGAAGCCGGAGTTCTTGTCCTTCGCCTTGTCGACCGCCTTGGCGACGTCTTCGGGGCGGCCGATCTCTTCCAGCATCTTCAGCACCGCTTCGTTGGCACCGCCATGCGCGGGGCCCCACAGCGCCGCGATGCCGGCGGCGACGCAGGCATACGGGTTGGCGCCGGTCGAGCCCACCAGGCGCACGGTCGAGGTCGACGCGTTCTGTTCGTGATCGGCGTGCAGGATGAACAGCAGATCCAACGCCTTGGCGGCCACCGGCGGCAGCTCCAACGGACCCGACGGCACCTCGAACATCATGTGCAGGAAGCGGTTGACGTATTCGAGGTTGTTGCGCGGATAGCGGTTCGGCCAGCCGATCGAGTAGCGATAGCAAGCCGCAGCAATCGTCGGCACCTTGGCGATCAAGCGGATCGCGGCCAGGCGACGCTGGGCCGGGTCTTCCATGTCGAGGCTGTCGTGGTAGAACGCCGCCAGCGATCCGATCATGCCGCACAGCATCGCCATCGGATGCGCGTCGTGACGGAAGCCGCCGAGGAAGTTCTTCAGCGCCTCGTGCATCATCGTGTGATGCGTCACTTCGTGCTCGAAGCTCTTGAATTCGTCCGCAGTCGGCAGCTCGCCCTGCATCAGCAGGTAGGCCACCTCAAGAAAGCTGGACTGCTTGGCCAGCTGCTCGATCGGGTAGCCGCGGTACAGCAGCACGCCCTCGTCGCCATCAATGTAGGTGATCGCGCTGCGGCAGCTGGCGGTCGCCACGAAACCCGGGTCATAAGTGAAGTAACCGGTTTCCTTCGGCAGTTTGCCGATGTCCACGCAAGGCGCACCCAAGGTGCCGCGCAGGAGGGGAAATTCGGCGCTCTTGCCGGCGGCGGAATCGGTGAGCGTAACGCTCTTGCTCTCAGACACGGCTAACTCCTTGGCGTTTGCTGCAATCGGGGGTGTGGCCGATACAGGTGGCCGGCGCCAGTGAAACAGGCCAGCCTTCTGCACCGCACCATCGCCATGCTGGACATGGCATCAGACAACCGGCAGCTGGCAAGCAAGAACCAGACCGCAGCGCATGGGGCGGCAGCGCGTAGCGTCACCGCACCGGCGCAAAGCACGAGGGCTGCCGGAAAGCCGGCGGAGTATGCCACGCACCCTTAGGGGGCGTCAGTGCAACTTTGGTGATGTCGCTGCTGCACAGCAACACAAATCTGCACAGCCACAAAAACGACAACGGGCCCGGCAACCGATGGTTGCCAGGCCCGTCTCGAAAACCCTGTGGGGGGGTATTACTTCTGCGCGTAGCGGCGACGGAACTTGTCGACGCGACCGCTGGTGTCCACGAGCTTGTGCTTGCCCGTGTAGAACGGATGCGATTCCGAGGAAATTTCCACCTTGATCAGCGGATATTCCTTGCCGTCTTCCCACTTGATCGTTTCCTTGCTCGAAAGCGTGGAACGGGTGAGGAAGGAGAAGTCGCAGGACACGTCCTGGAACACGACCGCGTTGTACTTGGGGTGGATGTCGGCTTTCATGGAACGGCCCGGATTCGGCGAGACGAGAGCGGCATGGTAACTTCGTGCGCTGATCGCTGCAAGCCTTGCCAGATGACCGCCCTGAAAACTGTCCGTCCGCCGCTGCTCCGTATCCTGCTTCTGCTCGCCTTTGCGCTCATTCCCTGCGGCGCGGCGCTTGCCGCTCCCGGCGATGCCGCAACGCTGCGCAAGCTTGCCGAACAGGACTCCAGCCTCGAACCCGCCCGCCGCGCCGAACTGCTGGCATCGCTGGACGCCGCAGATGCCGCCGACGCGGCCACCCGCGAGACCACGGAAGAGGCCGCCCGGCTGCGCGCCGAAGCCGGCACCGCCAGTGCCGATGCGCGCGGGTTGGAGCGCGAACTCAGTCTCGATGGCAGCGCCGACCATAGCCGAGAGCTTCGCGAAATCGACGCGCTCACCGAGCTCGACGCGCTGGAGGAGCTGCTGCAGCAGCTCTACGCGCGAATGGAACCGATGCGACGGGATCTGCAGGGTCACGCCGCCGCACTTTCAGCCTTGGGAGCGCAGACCGCGGTCGCGTCAAGCGTGCGCTTGCAGGAAAGCATCTCGGCGCTGGAGCTAGAAATGGCCGGCACCAGTTCGGAGGCGAGCCTGGGCGCCCGTGTCCTGCGCACCCGCACCGAATCCGAGCTTGCCCTGAGGCGGGCCGAACTCGACCTGGCCCAGGTTCAACAAGAAACAGCCGGCGTCCGCCGCGGCGTGCTGGAGCTGCGTCAGCGCTTGCTGCGCCAGCAGCTGGCCGAGCTCGATGAACTGGTCAGCCGTGCGCAGTCGAAGCTCGGCGAGCGCAGCGAAACCGAGCTTGCGTTGCTGATCGAGTCACTTGAGCAACAGCGCATCGCAGCCACCGACGCGCCTGCGGCGCTGCTAGCGCAGGCCGAACGGAACGTACTGCTGGGGAACGAGTACATCGAGGCCAATCAGCAGCTGGGCGCGCTTCGGGTCGAAACCGCTGAGCTCGCGCGCACTCGCGAACGCCTGGAGCAGTCGCTGCGCGACACCGAATCGCGCTTGGCGCTCGGTGCGGTCGGCGAGGCCGTCGGCTCGATGCTGCTGCGCGAGCGCCAGCGCCTGCCGGTGCCGCAGGTGCTGCAGCGCCGAGTGCAGGCGCTGCGCACGCAGGGCGTCGAAATCCGGCTGCGCCTGTTTGATCTCGGCGATGAGCTCTCGCAGATCGATGCCCGCCGGCATGCCCTGCATGCGGAGCTGGTGGATGGCGAAGACAACGAGACCGCACACCTGCAGTTCGCGCAATCGATCGACCCGCTGATGCAGACGCGGACTGATCTGCTGCGTCGGCTTGATACCACTCTGCGGCGGCTGACTGAGCGGATCGAGCAGGCCGAGGTGAATGTGGACCGCCAGCTGGCCGACAGCCTGCAGCTGAAAGCCTTGCTGGACCGCCAGCTGTTCTGGATTCCCAGCCATCGCAGCGTCGACCTGGGCTGGCTGGGCGCGCAGGCGGCCGGCTGGGGCGACCTGCTGAAACCCGACCGCATCACAACCGCGCTGAGCCTGACCGCGAGCCGCATCGGTGATCAACTGCTGCTGAGCCTGACGGTGATCGCCCTGTTGGCTCTGCTGTACGTGGCACAGCGTCGTGCCGCGCGCGCGCTGCCGACGCTGGCCCCGCAGCTGCGGCGCATTCACCAGGACCGCTATCTGCTGACCTGGCAGGCGTTGGGATGGACCTTGATCGCAGCGCTGCCCTGGGCGGGCATCACCTGGACTGCCGGCCTGCTGCTGCAGTCGGCTGGCGAGCCCGGCAAGTACACCCACTCGCTGGGCACCGCCTTGGCTGCACTGGCCGGCAGCGTCGGCCTGTTCACCTTCCTGCGCTGGCTGGTGATCGACAAAGGTCTGGCACATTGCCACTTCCGCTGGACTCGGGCGCGCCGCGAAGCCCTGGCCAGGGCCATTCCGCCGGCTGCAGCAGTGCTGTTGCCGGCCCAGTTCCTGAGCACGCTGGCGCTGATCCGCGGGCAAGACCTCGCTATCGACACCGCCGGACGCAGCTTGTTGATGCTGTTCGCCGTGGTCGGCGGGGGCCTGCTGTGGTGGCTGCTCGCGCCGGGCCGGCTGTGGTCGCCGCGCGGCGGCGTGCATGAGCCGGTGCGGCTACGACAGGCGCTGCGAATCGGCCTGCTGGCCTTGCTCCTGCTGGTGATGCTGTTGACCCTGCGCGGTTATGTGTTCACGGCCGGTGTGTTGGTGCGCTGCCTGTGGCAAACCGGTGGCGTCATGCTGCTGGTGGCAATCCTGTACGGTCTGCTGGGACGCTGGTTCCTGCTCGGCGAACGTCGGCTGGCGCTGCGCCGCGCCGAAGCCCGCCGAGAAGCCGCGCTCGAAGCCGGAGAGGACGCCAGCGACGGCGAGCTGCCACCCGAGGCCGAAGCTGAGCAGCTCGACATCCAGAGCATCGGCGCGCAGACCCAGCGGCTGGTCCGCGCAGTGGCCGCAACTGCCATGGTGCTGCTGCTGTTCTGGGTTTGGGCCGACATCCTTCCGGCGCTGCAGCGGCTCGACGAAATCGCGCTGTGGAGCTTCAGTGACAAAGCCTCCGACGGCAGCGCGATCATCGGCTTCGTTTCGCTGCGCGCCGCCCTGCTCGGGGTCGCTCTGCTGGTCCTGACCGTGGTCGCCGCGCGCAACCTGCCCGGCCTGATCGAGATCGGCCTGCTGTCGCGAATCAGCATCGACGCGCCCTCGCGCTATGCGATCACCAGTGTGGCGCGCTACGCCATCGTGATCGTCGGCGTGCTGTTCGGTCTCAGCTTCCTCGGCATGCGCTGGTCGCAGTTGCAGTGGATGGCTGCTGCGCTGACGGTCGGCCTAGGCTTCGGCCTGCAGGAGATCTTCGCCAACTTCGTGTCCGGCCTGATCCTGCTGTTCGAACGCCCGTTCCGGGTCGGCGACATCATCACCATCGGCGAATTCACCGGCCGGGTCACCCGGATCCGTACCCGCGCCACGACCATCCTCGACTTCGACAACAAGGAAGTCGTGATCCCGAACAAAGCCTTCATCACCGACCGGCTGACCAACTGGACCCTGAGTGACACGATGACGCGGGTGATCATCAAGGTCGGCGTCGCCTACGGCAGCGATGCGGCCCTGGTGCACCGCCTGCTGCTGCAGGCCGCCGGCGAATGCAGCTATGTCGCCCGTGATCCGGGCCCACACAGCTGGTTCCTGGCCTTCGGCACCAGTTCATTCGACTTCGAACTGCGCGTGTTCGTGCCCTCGATCGACCAGCGCCTGCTGGCGCAGAGTGATCTGCATGACCGCATCTCGCGCCTGTTCACCGAACATGACATCGCGATCGCGTTTCCGCAGATGGATCTGCATGTACGCGAACTGCCGCTTGCCGCCATTTCGCCCGCGGCGCCGAAACCCGGCACCGAAGGCGGCGCGCCGGTGCCCAGTAGCAGCTCGGGCCAGCAAGGCGCGACAGGCCGCTAGCCGCGCGACGCAAGCCCCAGCGCCATCCGCAGCAGATTGTGAAACCGCGAGAGCTCAACGCGGCCGACCACGGCCGCATTGGGGCCGCGTGGATCGCGGTTCTGCCAATCGACCGGCGTGGCGCCGCGGTACAGCCCGGCGGCCAGCTCGACATCGATGCGATGGCGGCGGATATCGCTGGCGATCTCGGGCTCCAACACTACAGCCATCGCCAGCGCATCGGCGCTGTGGAACTGATCGCCATGCAGGCCGCGAATGAAGGTGCGGGTCTGCGCCGAGATGCTGTCGTAGAACTCTGCCAGCGCGCCGCCTTCTGCAAGCCAACGCCCGAACTCGGCATCGGCCACCGGGTGCGCGAGCGTGGCCTCCCAGTCGACCACTTCGAACGCCGGCCAGGTATCGAACACCACCTTGGCGGCCTCGGGGTCGAAGTAGATGTTGAACTCGGCGGTTGGCGTGATGTTGCCGTGGCCGGTCACCGCAGCACCCATCACCAGCAGCCGCGGGATCCGCTCCGGCAGGGTCGGATCCAGACGCAGCGCCAGCGCGAGATTGGTCAGCGGCCCAAGCATCACCAGGGTCAACTCGCCCGCGTGCAGATGCGACAGCCGGATCATCGCAAGTGCGGCGTGCTCAGCCTCGGCAGTACGCAGCGGCGGCG
Organism: Aquimonas sp.; assembly: GCF_044377145.1. Lineage (NCBI taxonomy): Bacteria > Pseudomonadati > Pseudomonadota > Gammaproteobacteria > Lysobacterales > Lysobacteraceae > Aquimonas > Aquimonas sp. The sequence continues at coordinate 12,814 of NZ_JBILJQ010000028.1, read as the reverse complement.
CCAGCCCGGCATCGCCGAAGCCATCGATACCGTGCACGTAGGCCGCATCCACCGCTGGCCATATCAGCGGGCGATCACAGCCCACGAACACCGGCACCTCGGCCGCACAGCGCTCCACCAGGGTCAGCGCATTGCGCACGGTGTGCTGGATGCCGACATTGCCGGCGGTGACGGTGATCGCCACCACCTCCGCCCGCGGGTGGCGCAACGCCATCAGCAGGGCAAGTGCGTCGTCAACGCCCGGATCGGTGTCGATCAGGAGTTTCTGTTTTTTGTTCACCGGGGTTCCTTTGCGGGTGGTGAGGTTCGGGATTCGGGATTCGGGATTCGGGATTCGGGATTCGGGATTCGGGATTCGGGATTCGGGATTCGGGAAGAGCTTGCTTGGCGAGCTCGGCGATTGCTACGAAAACCGAACCCTCTCCCCAACCCCTCTCCCACGGGGAGAGGGGCTCGAACTGAGGGTCTGCTCCGTCTGCCGCTCCGTGCTTGCATTCGCTCCGGCTCCGGCTTCTATCTCTGGCTCTGGCTTCGCTCCGGCTTCTGCGGGCAGGAAGCCCGCGCTCTACCCGGGGCCCCTGGGCAGCGGCGGGGGGCGGTCGATCAGCCCGAAGGGTCGCCGGCAGGGATGCCGGCGAGGTTCGTGACAGTGCAGGGACGCACTGTCCACGAACCCCGGCCGACTCCCGCGCACCCGGAGTGCAGGATGCACGTAGGGCGCGGACGAGGGGTGGCCTTCTCTTTGGTTACTTTCTCTTGGCCACTCAAGAGAAAGTGACTCGGCTGGCCGGCAGGGCCAACCCAAAGCTCTTGATCTTGATCTTCCCCAAGCAACCCAAACAAGAGCCCCCACAGGCGCCAGACGCCATATCGCAACCCCTGCGCCAAATATCACCAAACCCAAACACCTCAAGCCCCCGCATACCGCGCCGCCGCCCCAATCCACCTCGCAATCACCTGATCCGCCCGCTGCGGAGCGTTATGCAGCAGATCATCCGCGATCCGCTGCGCCGCCGGCAGCAGGTCGGCATCGCGGGCGAGATCGGCGATGCGGAAGCCGACCAGGCCGGTCTGACGGGTGCCCAGCAGCTCGCCCGGGCCGCGCAGTTCAAGATCCTTCTCGGCGATCAGAAAGCCGTCATTGCTCTGCCGCAGCATGTCCAGCCGCTCGCGCGCCAGCCGCGACAGCGGCGCCTGATACACCAGCGCGCAGCTCGACTTCGCCGCACCGCGTCCGACCCGCCCGCGCAGCTGATGCAGCTGGGCCAGGCCGAGGCGCTCGGCGTTCTCGATGATCATCAGGCTGGCATTGGGTACATCGACGCCGACCTCGATCACCGTGGTCGCCACCAGCAGCTGGATATCGCCGGCCTTGAACGCCTGCATCACCGCCTGCTTTTCGGCCGGCTTCAGCCGCCCGTGGACCAGCCCGACCCGTACATCCGGCAACTGCGGCACCAGCTGTTCGAAGGTGCTCTGTGCGGCCTGCGCCTGCACTTCGTCGCTGTCCTCGATCAGGGTGCAGACCCAGTACACCTGTCGGCCTTCTGCGCACGCGGCACGGATGCGCTCGACGATCTCGGGGCGACGCTCGCCGCTGATGGCCACCGTCTGCACCGGCGTGCGCCCCGGCGGCAGTTCGTCGATCACCGAGACGTCGAGATCGGCATATGCGGTCATCGCCAGCGTGCGCGGAATCGGGGTGGCGGTCATCACCAGCTGATGGGGCACCCGGCTACCATCCAGACCCTTGTCGCGCAACGCAAGCCGCTGATGGACCCCGAAGCGGTGCTGCTCGTCGATGATCGCAAAGCCAAGCCGGGCGAACTCGACGCTGTCCTGCATCAGCGCATGCGTACCCACCACCACTCCGGCCCCAGCGGCGATCCGCGCCAGCGCCTGCGCACGCGCCTTGCCTTTGACCTTGCCAGCCAACCAGACCACTTCGATATCGAGCGGCTTCAGCCAGGCGCTGAAGTTGTTGAAATGCTGCTCGGCGAGCAGCTCGGTTGGCGCCATCAGCGCCACTTGAGCGCCAGCTTCCACCGCATGCACCGCGGCCAGCGCGGCGACCACGGTCTTGCCGGAGCCGACATCCCCCTGCACCAGTCGCAACATCGGCTGCGGCGCCCGCAGATCCTCCAGCACCTCCGCCAGCACCCGCTGCTGCGCGTCGGTCAACGCAAAGGGCAGCATCGCGCGCAAGCGCTTGCCGAGGCTACCGCGGGCTTTCAGCGGCAAGGCGCCCTGCTGGCGCAGATCGACCCGCTGCCGGCGCAGGCTCAGGTGATGGGCCAGCAGTTCCTCCAGAGCCAACCGGCGGCGCGCCGGATGATGGCCTCCGCTCAGCGCCGCGAGATCGGTTCCCGGCGGCGGCGCATGCACGAAGCACAGCGCCTCGCGCAGATCAGGCAATGCGAGTTCCGCGCGCAGGTGAGCCGGCAGCAGATCCAGCGCTTCCGACGGCGGCAGTTGCTCCAGCGCCTGCTGCACCAGGCTCGCCAGCCGCGCGGGGCCGACGCCTTCAATCGCGGGATAGACCGGATCAAGCCGATCCTGCACCTGCCCACGCTCGGATTCGGCGATGCGTTTGTAACTCGGGTGCACGATCTCCAGCGACATGCCGGACTGCCGCGCTTCGCCGTAGCAGCGCACCCAGGCACCCGGACTGAACTGGGCGACCTGGCCGGCGTGAAAATGGAAGAAGCGCAGCACCAGGGTGGCGTCGCTGTCGTCGCTGATCGCGACCTTGAGCTGGGGCCGGAAGCGGAAACCCTTCTCGACCGCTTCGACCTTGCCTTCCACCATCACCCGCTCGCCGTGGGCGATGCTGGCGATTGGCGCGACGCGGGTACGGTCTTCGTAGCTGCGCGGCAGCCAGAACCACAGATCCTGCAGGCGCTCGATGCCGGCCGCAGCCAGTTTGCCGGCCACCTGCGGGCCAACCCCGGGCAGGCCGCGCACGCTGCTCATGCCGGCCGCGGCAGGGGCGGCGGCGGTGTTCATCCGCTGCGGCGGCTCCGCCAGAGCCAGGTTCAGTCCAGAACCATCACGGCGTCGACCTCGACCGCGGCACCGCGCGGCAGGGCCGAAACGCCGATGGTTGAACGCGCCGGATACGGCGCTTCGAAGTACTCCGCCATCACCGTGTTGACGGTGGCGAAGTGACCGAGATCGGTCAGGTAGATACCCATCCGGGCGACATTGGCCAGTGAGCCGCCGGCCGCCTCGCAGACGGCTTTCAGATTCTCGAACACGCGCCGGGTCTGGAAGGCGATGTCGCCCAGCACCAGCTCGCCGGTGTTGGCCGACAGCGGAATCTGGCCGGACAGATACACCGTGTTGCCGCAGCGCACGGCCTGCGAGTACGGGCCGATCGCGGCGGGCGCCTTGTCGGTGTGGATGGCTTGGCGAGGCATCGTTGCTCCTTGGTCGCTTGAATGGAGAATCGGAAATGGGGAGTCGCAACAGCAAGCCTGCAATCGTCGATGTCGAGGCCGATCAGAGCCGCTGGATGCCGAGCACCACGTCGAGCTTGCGTACGCGTCGCATCACATCGGCCAGGTGCTTGCGATGCTTCACCTCGATGCCGAAGTGCATCACCGCCATGCGCAGGTCGCGCTCACGGTACTCGACATTGTCGATATTGGATTCGGCATCGGCAATTGCCGCCGCCACCTGCGCCAGCACGCCGGGCTTGTTCAGCACCTCGACCCGCAGGCCGGCGCGGAAATCACCCTGCACTTCCGAGTCCCAATCCACCGGCACCCAGCGCTCGGGGCTTTTCTGCAGTTCGGGCAGGTTGGGGCATTCCATGCGGTGCACCACCACGCCCTTGCCCGAGGAGAGATAGCCCATGATTTCGTCGCCCGGCAGCGGCCGACAGCAGGCGGCGAAGCTCAGCACGCCGTGGCCGGTGCCGCTGATGTGGATCTTCTCGCCACGCGAACCCGGCGCGCGTCCGGCACGGCCGGCCTGCCCCTCGGTCAGGGCCAGCGCGACCTGCTGCGGCATGCGGTTGCCAAGCGCGATGTCGGCCAGCAGGTCTTCCAGCCGGCGCAGCCGATTCTCGGCCAGGTAGGCGTCCAGCGCCGTCGGCGGTACGCGTTCGAGCGAGGCCTCGATCGAGTCCAGTGCGGCCTCCAGCATGCGGTGGCCGAGCTCGACGGCGTCCTCGTGCTGCAGCCGCTTCAGATGATGACGAATGGCGGTGCGAGCCCGCGATGAGACCACGAACTCCAGCCACTGCGGGTTGGGCACCGCCGACGGTGCGGTGATGATCTCCACGGTCTGCCCGCTGACCAGGCGCGTGCGCAGCGGCGACAGCTTCTTGTCGACCCGCGCGGCCACCGCACGGTTGCCGACGTCGGTGTGCACCGCATAGGCAAAATCGAGCACGGTGGCGCCCCGCGGCAGCGCGAAGATGCGGCCCTTCGGCGAGAACAGATAAACCTCGTCCGGGAACAGATCGACCTTGACGTTCTCCAGAAACTCCAGCGAGCTGCCCGCGTCCTGCTGCGACTCCAGCAGCTCGGAGAGCCAGGCGCGGGCGCGGTTCTGGGCGTTGTTGCTGTTGCTGGCGGCATCGGTCTTGTACAGCCAGTGCGCGGCGATACCGCGCTCGGCCAGCAGGTCCATGTCCTCGGTGCGGATCTGTACCTCGATATGCGAGCCGTAGGGACTGAACAGCACGGTGTGCAGGCTCTGGTAACCGTTGGCCTTGGGGATGGCGATGAAGTCGCGGAAGCGCGCATCGACCGGCTTGTACAGCGCGTGCACTGCGCCCAGGGCGTGGTAGCACTGCATCGGTGCTTCGACGACGACACGGAAACCGAACACGTCCATCACCCGCTCGAAACGCTTGCTGCGCACCTCGCCTTCGCGCGGTTTGTACTCATGGCGCATCTTCGAGTACACGCTGTGCGGTGTCTTGACCCGGCTGACCAGGCGGTGCTTCAGGCCTTCCTGCTTGAGCTTCTGCGAGATCGCCGCCTCAATCGTGGCCATCGCCTCGCGGCGCATCACCGGCTGCAGCTTGATCCGCCGCGCGATCACAGCGTGCCGCCATGGATGCATGGCCCGGAAGCCGAGATCCTGCAGCTCGGATTTGATCCGGTTCATGCCCAGGCGCTGCGCGATCGGCGCGTACACGTCCAGCGTTTCGCGGGCGATCCGGCGGCGCGAATCCGGCGCCATCGAGCCAATCGTGCGCATGTTGTGCAGGCGGTCAGCCAGCTTGATCAGGATCACTCGCAGGTCGCGGGCCATCGCCAGCAGCATCTTGCGAAAGCTCTCCGCCATCGCCTCGTTGCGGTCGCGAAAGCTCAGCTTGTCGAGCTTGGTTACGCCATCGACCAGTTCAGCCACCGCCTCGCCGAACTCGCCGGAGATCGCCTCGCGGCCAAGCTGGGTGTCTTCCAGCGCGTCGTGCAGGATCGCCGCGCACAGGGTCTCCACGTCCATGCCGAGCTCGGCCAGAATCCCGGCCACCGCCAGCGGGTGGGTGATGTAGGGCTCGCCACTCTTGCGGGTCTGGCCATGATGGGCCACGGCGCCGACGTGGTAGGCGCGCTGCACGGTGAGGATCTGCTCGGACGGCAGGTACGGGCGCAGCTTGGCCAGGAGGGCTTCGATGGCCTCCGGGCACGGGTCGAACGGCGCTTCAGCGCTGACAGAAACAATGGGCATTGCGGGAGCCTACGCAGCGGCCGCAAGCGCGGCAAGCCGGTCGACCGCGGGAGGGTTCAGCCGACGTACTTTCGAGGCCCACAAATGCGAACGGCCCCTTGAGGGACCGTTGCAATGCCGCGACAGAGCCGATGTCGCGAAGCGATGTATCAGAGGTCGTCGCCGCCCTTGGAGAGATCGTCATCCACTTCCGCAGCCGCCCAAGCCAGGGCTTCGCGCTCGGCGCGCTCACGCTCGGACTTCTCGACGGCTTCGATGGTGGCGATGTCGATCCGGCGCGCAGCGATTTCACGCAGCGCCAGCACGGTGGGCTTGTCTTCGGGGTCCTGCAGGCCGAGCTGGTTGTCAGCGCCATTGGCCAGCTGACGGGCACGGCGTGAAGCCATCACCACCAGTTCAAAACGGTTGTCGACAACGGCGAGGCAATCTTCAACGGTGATACGGGCCATGGGCAAACCGCTCGGGAAACTTGGACAAGAGCGGAAGAATAGCGGCGCAGGCCCTGTGCTGGCAAGCACGAACGCGCCATCAAGCACGCTAGCCCAGCAGGGCTCTGATCAAGTCCGCCTGGCGCCGGACCTGCTCGCTGCGGCGCAGGCGGTGGCCGCGGACGATGGCGCATAGGTCGTCCAAGGCGCGCTCAAAGCTGTCGTTGACGATCAGATAATCGAAATCATCGAGGTGGGCGATTTCCTCACGCGAGTTTTCGAGCCGCTTGAGGATGACTTCTTCGCTGTCCTGGGCGCGGCCCCGCAGGCGGCGTTCGAGCTCTTCCCGCGAGGGCGGCAGGATGAACACGCTGACGCAGTCCGGCACCAGCGCACGCACCTGGCGGGCGCCCTGGTAGTCGATCTCCAGCAGCACGTCGCGGCCCTGCTTCAGCGGCCCCTCGACCGTATGGCGGGCGGTGCCCTTGAGGTCGCCATGCACCACGGCATGCTCGAAGAACTCGCCGCGATCGACCATGCCTTCGAAATGCGCGCGGCTGACGAAGTGGTAGTGCGAGCCTTCGGTCTCGCCCGGGCGCGGCGCGCGCGAGGTGTAGGAGATCGACAGCTGGATCTCCGGCTCGCGCGCCAGCAGGGCGTTGACCAAGCTGGATTTGCCGGCGCCCGAGGGCGCCGCGACGATATAGAGAGATCCGCTCATTCGATGTTCTGCACCTGTTCGCGCAGCTGCTCGATCAGCACCTTGAGCTCGACCGAGGCCGCGCTGGAGCGCGCATCAATCGACTTCGAGCCGAGCGTGTTGGCCTCGCGATTGAACTCCTGCAGCAGGAAATCCAAGCGCCGCCCCACTGCGTCCTTGCTGGCCAGAGTGCGGCGCATTTCGGCCACATGCGCGCCGAGCCGGTCGATCTCTTCGTCGACGTCGATCTTCTGCAGCTGCAGCACCAGCTCCTGTTCGAGCCGGCCCGGTTCCAGCGGCTGTTTGAGGTCGGCGATGCGTGCGTCGAGCCGCGCGCGCAGGGCGGTGCGGATCTCCGGCAGAGCGACCTTGACCTGGGCGACGATCGCCTCGATGCCGTCCAAACGCTCGCGCATCACCGCTGCGAGCGCCGCGCCTTCACGCTCGCGGGCTTTGATGAATTCAGCCAGCACCGAATCCATCAGCGCCAGACTTTCGGTCTGCAGGGCTTCGGCGTCGATCTCCGACTGCTCAAGCAAGCCGGGATAGCGCAGCAGCTCGGTGAACTCCACCTTGAAGCCGGGGAAACGCCCCGACAGGTCAACCGCCAGGCCGCCAAGCTGATCGAGCAATTGAGGATTCAGCCGCAAACCTTCGCTGCTGGAAGCGGCGCGCAGGCGCAGCGACACATCGACCTTGCCGCGAGACAGGCGCTGGGCGAGGCGCTCGCGCAGCGCGGGCTCCAGTGCACGCAGCTCCTCGGACAGGCGGAAGCCCGGCTCCAGAAAGCGATGGTTCACCGCGCGCAGCTCGCACGCCAAGGTGCCCCAGGGGGTGCTGCGTTCGCCCGAAGCGAAGGCGGTCATGCTGCGGATCATCGGCGCGTGGCTCCGGTTCAACGTGGTCACAGGAGGGCAGCCCGGGCAGTGCGCGCGAACGGTGCTGGGTCATACCCACGCCTCGCGGGCGGTCCACCGGGGCGGCGGAAGGTGGATGGTAAACTGCGCGGCCGCAATTCACGAACGGCCCTCATGTCCACTGTCTCCCGGCCCAGCGGCCGCAGTTTTGATGCACTCCGCGAGATCCGCATCGAAACCGGATTCACCCGCCACGCCGAAGGCTCGGTGCTGATCAGCGCCGGCGACACCCGCGTGCTGTGCAATGCGACGGTCGAGAACCGCGTGCCGGGCTTTCTGCGCGGCAAGGGCGAGGGCTGGGTCACGGCCGAGTATTCGATGCTGCCGCGCGCCACCAAGGAGCGCACCCAGCGCGAGGCCAATGCCGGCAAGATCGGCGGCCGCACGCATGAGATCCAGCGCCTGATCGGACGCAGCCTGCGCGCCTGCGTCGACCGTTCGGCACTCGGCGAACGCACCATCACCCTCGACTGCGACGTGCTGCAGGCCGATGGCGGGACCCGGTGCGCGGCGATTACCGGCGCCTACGTCGCGCTGGCGCTGGCTTGCCGCAAGCTCGAGAAGCGCGGCGATCTGGTGCGCAACCCGATTCACGGCGCGATCGCGGCGGTGTCGGTGGGCGTGTACCGCGGCGTGCCGGTGCTGGACCTCGACTATGCCGAGGACAGCGACTGCGACACCGACATGAATGTGGTGATGAATGATGGCGGCGGCTTCATCGAGGTGCAGGGCACGGCCGAGGGCCACGCCTTCCGTCGCGAGGAGCTCGATGCACTGCTGAACCTGGCCCAGCACGGCGTCACCGAACTGATCGCGCAGCAGCGCGCGGCCCTGGGCCTCGGCTGATGCAGCAGCTGGTGCTGGCCAGCGGCAATGCCGGCAAGCTGCGCGAGTTCCGCGAGATCCTCGCTCCGCAGGGCTTCGAGTTGATCGCCCAGGGCGAACTCGGCATCCCCGATCCGGATGAGACCGGCCTGAGCTTCATCGAGAACGCGCTGCTGAAGGCGCGCCACGCCAGTCAGCTGTCCGGCCTGCCGGCGCTGGCGGATGATTCCGGTCTGTGTGTGGACGCGCTCGGCGGCGCACCGGGTCTGTACTCGGCGCGCTATGCCGGTGCACACGGCAACCACAGCGCCAATATTGCGAAGTTGCTGTGCGAGCTTGATGGCCGCGTCGACGACGCACGCACGGCCTTCTTCATCAGCGTGATCGCGCTGATCCGCCATCCGCTGGATCCCGCACCTCTGATCGCTGAGGGCCGCTGGCAGGGGCGCATTCTCGATGCGCCACGCGGCAGCGGTGGCTTTGGCTATGACCCGGTGTTTCTGGATCCGGCCTCGGGATGTTCAGCCGCTGAACTTGAGCCTGCGCACAAGCACCGGATCAGCCACCGCGGGCGAGCGCTGGCCGCGCTGCTGTCTGAACTGCAGGCGTAGGCGCCGGTGCGGACCGCGCGGGCTCTGCGACCATTTCACGCCGAACGCGTACGAGATGGTCGGCTACTGTCGGTAGGTGCCGCGCACACCTGATCAAACATTGCGCCTTTCGCCGCTGGGAACGCTTCCGCTTCTGATCTGACGAGGGCGCCCAAGGCCGACGCCCTCTCCACGCATGCAGGTGGCGAGCAATCGCGAAGGACTCACCAACGGCATGTCGCCAGCGCACTGGACGGCAGCCGCACTGAAATGCAAGGATCGCCGCGGCGCCCTTCACGCGCTGCAAACATTTGGCGATCCGCCGCCTTGCATGAGGTTTCGAGCATGAATGCTCTTTATCCCGCCGGCCCCGCGTCGGTTCCGGATGACCTGACCCGCCCCAGCGCGCAGTACAAGCGCCAGGCCTGGCTCGCGGTCGCCGCCTTGATGCTGTTTCTGCTCGCCTATCTTGGCCTCGCCGCCTGGTTCGTGCAGGTGGCGGTGCGCGCCTTCATGACGATTGCGGAGGGCAGCTCGGACCGGCTGATACCGCTGCTGTTCGCGGGCGGCACCGGCAGCCTGCTGGCGCTGTTCATGCTGAAGGGCTTGTTCTTTGTCCGCCGCGGCGGCGACAGCTCGGATATCGAAGTCACCGCCGCCAACCAGCCGGAGCTGTTCGGCTTCCTGCATCGGCTGGCGGATGAGGCCGGCGCGCCACGCCCGCATCGGGTGTATCTGTCGGCGCGGGTGAACGCGGCGGTGTTCTACGACATTTCGCTGCTGAACATTCTGCTGCCCTCGCGCAAGAACCTGGAGATCGGCCTGCCGCTGGTCAATGTGCTGACCTTGAGCGAACTGAAGGCGGTGCTGGCGCACGAGTTCGGCCACTTCGCCCAGCGCAGCATGGCCGTCGGCAGCTGGGTCTATATCGCACAACAGGTGGCGAGCGCGCTGATCGCCCGCCGCGACTGGCTGGACAAACTGCTCAACCTGATCAGCCGGATCGACCTGCGCGTGGCCTGGATCGGCTGGATTCTGCGCCTGGTGGTGTGGTCGATCCGCTCGCTGCTGGATTCACTGCTGCGCATCGTGGTGCTGGCCCAGCGCGCGCTGTCGCGGCAAATGGAGTTCCAGGCCGATCTGGTGGCAGTGTCACTGACCGGCAGCGACGAGCTTGTGCACGCCCTGCACAAACTGCAGGCCGCCGACGAAGCCTGGGACCGCAGCTGGCGCTTTCTCGATCGCCAGGCTCAGCGCGGACAGCTGCCCACCGACGTGTTCGCCGCGCACTCGCTGATCCGCGCCAAGCTGGCCGAGATTCTCGGCGACGCGCACTGGGGCCGCATTCCGCCGGCCTCCGGCGAGCCGGCGGCGCAGCGGCGCCTGTTCAAGCAGGGCTTCGCCCAGCCGCCACAGATGTGGTCGACCCATCCGGCCAGCTTCGACCGCGAAGAGAACGCCAAGCGCCGCCATCTGGCCGCACCGCACGACCCGCGCAGCGCCTGGCTGCTGTTTGCCGACCGCAAGCAGCTGGAAGCCGAAATGCGCCAGCGTATCGCCGGTGAGCGTCCGATCGAGCGCCTGCTCGACACCACGCAGACCATCGCCGAGGTCAAGGCCGAGTTCTCCAGCCGCGTGTTCAGCCCGCGCTATCGCGGCAGCTATCTGCAGCGCGAACTGGCCCGACACGCGCGCAGCAGCGCTGAACTGATCGGCAATGCGAGCGCCGATCCCGCCAAGGATCTGCAGGCCCTCTACCCGCCCTCGCTGCGGACCGAGGTCGAGCGCATGCGCGAGCTGTCGGAAGAACTCGATGCCTTGAAGGCGCTGCGCGCAGGCGTATTCGAGGCCACCGGTGGGCGGCTGGTGCATCGCGGCCGCGAGATCGGCCGACGCGCGCTACCGGCCGCCATCAGTGAGGTCGAACAGGAACTCACCGCCGCCCGCGCACAGGTGCGCGAACACGATCGTCGCTGTCGCGCCACCCACCTGGCCGCGGCAGAACGTCTGCGTGCCGGTTGGCCGCAGCATCTGCAGGGCCTGATCGCCCTGCTGCACTACGCCGAGCACGCCCGCGCCGACCTGGGCGACGCGCACGGCCTGCTGCGCAATGTGGTCGCCATCGTCACCGCCGATGGCCGCGTCAGCGGCGGCGAGCTCAAGCGCCTGATCAAGGCCTGCAACCAACTGCATGCGGTGCTTGTTCGAATCCATGTAGAAGCTCCCGACGTGCTGCCCGACCCGGCTGTGCTGGCGCGGATGGAAGTCGGCGCCTGGACCGAATGCCTGGAAGAGCTGCGCCTGCCCCAGGCCAGCAAGGACAACATCAACGACTGGATGCAGATAGTCGACGGCTGGGTGCACGCCGCACTCGGCGCGCTCAACGCCCTAGTCAGCGCCAGCCTTGAGCAGTTGCTGCATGCTGAGGAGCAAGTCGCCCAACAGCTGCAGGGCGAGGCCAGCGCCGAGCCCGCACCGGCCGCCAGCCAGGTGCGCATCCAGTACGGCCTGCTGCTCGAAGGCAGCGAGCGCGAACGTCAGCGCAAGCTCGGCTGGTGGGACCGTTTCCAGACCGCCGACGGCGCGTTTTCGGATGTACTGCGCAGCGCCGTGGCCGTCTGCATCGTCGGCGCCGTGATCTGGGCCAGCGCCAGCCTGCACTTCGGCAAGCTGGCCAATGTGCAGGTGCTGAACGGCCTGGGCACCACCGTCGACGTGCAGCTCGGCGACCAGCGACTGCGCCTGGCGCCGGGCAGCTCGCGCGCGCTTGAACTGGATCTCGACGGCAACACCGAGATCCGCGCGCACCGCGCCGACGGCCGCGAGATCGAGCGCTTCACCCCGACACCGCTGCGCCCCGGAACCAACTTCATCTACAGCGTAGCCGGCGCCACCCCACTGGCGCGCGTCACCGCGTCCTACGGCAGCGCCGCCGAAGTCGACCCGATCATCCTCGGCGCCCCGCGCTGGAGCGAGGCCCACGCCGACTTCTACTTCACCGAACCGCCGGATCGCATCAGCACGCGCGGCTCCGGTGGCGACACTCGCACCGCCGTACTCGCTCTGGCCGATCAGACGCCCGAAGTGCAGCTGGGCGTACTCAAAGACCCTGCCGAACGCACGCGCCTGATTGCGCTGCACACGGCCTGGGACGATGCGGATGCGGCGAAGAAGTGGAAGGGGTTCGCCGGCGGCGTGGAGTGACATCAGCAGATCTTCGACAGTTGGACCTGGAGCAGCTGATATCGCTGACGATAGCGCTGCTCCGGTGCAGCCGCAGTCGAAGCGCCGCAGGGCGTCACCGCGGCGCACTTCTTCGCGCTCGCGGTTGCCGACGGCGTCGAGGGTGTAGGTGGTGGTGGTGGTGCTGTTGTCAGGGGCGGTGACTTCGACTTCGGTCAGCCGATCGTCGCGGTCGTAGCGGTAGTCGGTGACCTGGGTGCGGGCGCTGCCGCCGCTGCCGTCGATGCGGGTTTCGCGTTCGCGGTTGCCGCGGTCGTCGTAGCGGTACTCGAACCGCGCGACCTGGGCGCCGCTGTGTAAGCGTCCGCCCAAGCCACCTACCGCTTCCCCACTCGCCGTGCTGAGCCTCAGTTGCAGATCGGCGCCCAGCCCTCGATCGGCAGCAAGCTGTCGATGTCGCGGTTGCGCGTGGTCGGCAGTCGG
>NZ_JBILJQ010000098.1:0-15540 GCF_044377145.1 Aquimonas sp. | reverse complement strand
CGTCAACTGCTTCCATTTGCCACACCTCCGATCCAAGACCGAAACCTTGACCGCTGGCGGCGCTTGAAGTTCACGGATAATTGGCGCCGGCTCTATAGGGAGTGGCTTCAACAATGGCTTTGACGCGCTGCGCTCCTGACCGGAGGGAGCCGGCCATGGAGAGCCAAGGCCGGAATGACCTGCATCCACCCAGCCGTGCCGGTTGAAGCCCGGTTGAGCCCATCAACAAGAGTGCATGTAGATGCGCAGAAGTCGATTCACCGCCGAACACATCATCGAGTTCATCCATCAAGGCGCGGCCACACTGGCGGCCTCACGGTCCGGCTGGACGGCAGCCATCGCTTCGAGGGGCCGATGTGGCGGCCGAAGCTGGAGGCCCTCGCTGCGACACTCGGGCTTGCATGCGCTCGGGGGAACGCCCTCTTGAGCTGACGCATACCCTTCGACAGATGAGCTTCCGGCGTCTCGATGGGCAGGTTGCCGAACAAGCGAACCTGATCAGCCGCGCGTGGTACCGCTGTCATCGCGGGCTCAGCCCGGCCTGGAGTTCACCGCGCGAGGCGCAGGCGGAGCGCGATCAATCTCCAGCGGCTTGCGGCACTCGGCATCGAAGCGTCTGCGCAGCCTCAGCCACTCGCCCTGATCGGTCGCGGTGGCGATCGAGACCCACAACGCTCCGCACTCCGCATCCTCGATCGCATTCAGCGTAAGCGGGTCGTTGAGCTCGACCGCGGTGCCAATGCGGCCCCAGGTGCATACCGGCGGCACCAGAGAACAGCGAACGGTCTTGCTCTTGTTCTCGTAGGTCAGCGCTTCCGAGACCGTGACAAGGGCGTCTTCGCCGAGCGACCTCACCGGCTTCCAATCGGCATCGAAACGCGTGGGCACATACGTCATCGCTGGCGGGCGCCTGAAGGCGGACTCGGCGCCCGCAAGTCCGGGCACCATGAAGTTGAACATGCGCTCGTCGCCGTCCACCGCGCGCAGATCCTCCAGCATCGACTCCGGCAGCAGGATCGAGCCGTCACTGCGATACAGGCGGATGGGCCGCGCGGCGGCCTGACTGTCCACCGGCGTCGCGTCGGCGTCATGCGGCTCGACCATCGGGGCGTCGGAAGCGGCCTGTGCCTTGCTCATCCGGGCAACCACCACGGGCGGCGCGGGTCGCGTTACGGTCGCCAGCGCGGCGGCGGCCCGCTCCGGCACCGTACCGCCCACATCGAAGCGCGTCGCTGGCGTAACGAACAGGACCTGCAGACCCTGCGCTGCCGAACTGTCAGCCGCAGGTGCTCCAGCCGCCGAGCGCAGCGGTTCCGGCGCCCGCGCGGCGGGCGGGACCAACAGTTGCAGCAGCGCGGCGAGGTGCACGGTCAGCGCCAGCGCGATTGCGCCAATCCGCCCCAAGTCCAGCGAGGGCGACGCTGAGGCCGCCCATCGGGCCGCGCGCACCGACCCGATCCACGGATCTCGTGCGACGCGATCGCCAAGCGCCTCGTCGAAATCCGCTGCCTTGGGTGCGGTGTCCGCGGCCGAAGCCCTTGTGGATGTCCCGTTCATTCGCTGTCCTTGCGAGAGATCCAGGGTGGTGAACGCATCGGGCTGCGGCGCGGCGCCCCGCGTAACGGCGTTCGGGCAAGGCAGTCGCGCTACGCGCGCCCCGGTGCTGCGAGTCCGCTCGTGCGCGCGAAATCCCGGCAGCGGCCCGGCATACGGGAACGCGGAATGCCCGAGTGGCCTCAAAGGTGGCTTGCGCTGCAGCCACATGCGCCAAAGGGCATCACACGGACGCTCCAACCCGCACGTCCATGCGCTGCGCGCGCAGGCCCGCGCGAGCGATCGCGCCCGCCCTCGCCGCCGTCCTACTCCTGAGCGGCTGACTGCACCTGCGCGGCCTCGACCTCAGCCCCTTCGACCACGTCATGGTCAAGTGCAGCCTCGTCGAGTGCAGCCTCATCGACCTCGTCCGGTCCCAGCACGCGATAGCCGCGCGCAGTGAACGCCGCAAGCACGCCGTCGGGGCCGGCATCCAGCAACATCCCGATCGGCACCGCGCCGACCGTGCTGCGGTGTGCGTCCAGCGCCTCGTCTGCAGCATCGAGCCAACTCGAGCGAATCTGCGCCTGGACATCGGAGAGCCCGTTCTTCTGCATCACCGACACGCGGGCGAGGGCGTCGATGCAAGCGCCGGCCGGATCGGTGTCATGCAGCGTGCGCAGGGCCTCCACATCGCCGATAGCCCAGGCCTCCGCACGCGCGGTGAGCAGGGCCAGATCGGTTTCCAAGCGCAGCAGGGTGCGTTCGAAACATTCGATGTCATCCAGCTCGCCGCGCTTGAACTCGCGAATGGCCTGGCGCGGCTCTTCGATGATCGTCTCGAAGAACGCATCAATGCGCGGCAGGTCGCGGCGCTTCTGGGCCTTGCCGATGTGCTCGCCCACCGGCGAGCCGAACGACAGCCCCGCGCCCTGGACCGCCTTGTTGTGAAGCTTCTGCGCCGCGAACAACGGCCGCCAGCGCTCCACGCCGCGGTCGCGCCCCAGGTGTTCGGCCTTGAGCTCGCTCCAGCGCGCGTACAGTTCGGGCGTAAGCACGTCGGCCAGCCGCTTGCGCTCGGGCAGCTTGCGCACCCCCATCGCCGAGGGCAGCAGCGTCATCGCGTGCAGCATCCCCCGGCCTGTGCCAAACACGAAGCCCGGCCCACCCAGGATCGCATCCGCCTCTTCCAGCCGCGCATCCAGCTCGACCGAACGCCACTGCATAGCTTCAGGCAACGGGCTCAGCGTGCCGACCAGCCAGAGCACATGCTCGCCGCGTCGCACCCGCCACAACCCGGGGCCCGGCACCACCCCGGCAACGTCGACCGCTTCCAGGGTGCGCGGGGCTTCGACTGGCGGCGGGGTGGCATGCGCAACGGAGACGAACAACAGGGACGCGAACACCAATACGCAGATGCGCCGGGCCATGGGTTCAAACCGCAGTCGAGGGGTGCGCAGACTATCGGGCTCGGTATTAAGCCGCAGTTACGCCTGGCGGGCCGGCACAGATACGCAGCGAAACCCTTCAGGGGGCAGTTATGAAACCCGTGTATCTGCGCCGGACCGCGCCGCTGTTTCGCAGCACCGCAAAGAGTGCGGCCGGGTCAATTCAGCTTCGTAGCATGTTCGCAAGCTGATCGAACAGCTTCGCCGGCAGTACGCCGAACCTCGGCCGGACGCTATCGGAACAGAGCTGAAAACTCATCGCGCCGCCGGCAGCTCTGGAGCTCAGTCCCGCGCCACTTGGCGGAGGGTTTGGG
Source organism: Aquimonas sp. (assembly GCF_044377145.1). Lineage (NCBI taxonomy): Bacteria > Pseudomonadati > Pseudomonadota > Gammaproteobacteria > Lysobacterales > Lysobacteraceae > Aquimonas > Aquimonas sp. Next base: position 12,245 of record NZ_JBILJQ010000098.1, on the reverse strand, counting down.
ACAGCCAGCCAACTTCTTGCAGGACGCGATTGCGAGACATCTCCCGACCGTTCATGTCAGCCTCGGGACCAACTGTGCGGCGGGTTGGTAGTCGGGACACCAAAGGCGCGAATGCCGATGCGTCGAGTCCTGTGATCGCGCCCGGTCGAACGCCAGAACAGCCGATGCTCGACGCCGCGGCGAGACCCGCGCTCAAGACTTGTGGCGGCCGATGAAGAACCAGTACAGCAGCCAGACGAAAAGGGAGATGCCGAGCAGCCGCCCGACCCAGTAGGCGGGAGACGACTCGGGATTGCCATTGCCACCCGTGCTTGCGGCCGGCGGATCGCCCTGGCCCATGGTGACGAACACGCCGACCGGCTGGATGCCGCTGGCGCGCTCCACCGACACCAGCAGGACGCCGTCGTTCTTCCCGAGCGCCGGGAGTGTCTTGACGATCGTGGCGTCGAGGATGCGCCCCGTGCCCGCGTTCACCGCTGCATAGGCGGCATGCAGTTCGGCGCCCAGCAGCGTCTTCATCTGCTCAGGGCTTCGTTGGCCGAACATGGCATCGAACTGCTGCTTGATCGTCCCCGCCGAGGTTGAAACCGTCATCGCGTCGGCGTTGAAGACCACGATGGACGCATTGATCGGCGTCGCCACACCTTCGAAGCTGCCATCGAGCACGATCTCCCCGCTCGGCGATGCATCGGCCGACAGCGCCAGGGTGCGATACGCGACCCAGATCGGCGCATTGGGGTCGACGTTCGGTGGCACCGGAATCGACAAGTTGCTCGGCATGTCGGGCGCCAAGGGCGTCGGCAATTGCTGGGTGGCGAGAACGCCCGCGAGCGCTTGGCTGGACGCGATGAGAGCGGTAAAGACGGCGACGAGAATGGAACCTACAGGGCGCATGGGCGATTGGGAGTCGGCGGGATAGGCCACCAGCTTACGTAGACCCCGCGCCAGCAGCAAAGCCGGGCTGAGCCGGAGCGAACGGGCCAGCGATCGCTGCGCGACAACGCGCGCTACGCCCCGCTTTCGCATCGCCGCTGCGCGGCTCGCTCGGTCAGTCACTACGACTGGAGAGCCGCGTGCTTTCGACTCCGCGGCAATGCACGCCTGTCCGGATTCTGGTTCAGCCCGCGTCGGCCAGCCTGACGGTGACCGATGCCGGAAACAGCGCGCTCGTCCGGAGGATCCGGGTGTGCAAATCCGGCTGTAGCACGGTCCGCACGGCGACGAAGTCGGTGCGCGCCTGGCCGGTCTCAAGCACGAGCCGGACGTATCCCTGATGAGAATTGTCGGTCCAGACCACTTCGTCCAGCAGGTCCGCAAACGCAGCGTCCAAGGCGCTGGACTGTTCGTGGCTGAAGCCGGATTCGACGAAGTCGCCGGGCGAAGTGATGCCGGCGGTGCCGAGTTCGACGCCCATCGGGTTGCCGGCCGCGTCGGCGAGTGTGTTCAGCCAGAAACTATGGCTGTCGCCGGTCAGAACGATCAGGTCCTGGACATCAACGGATTTGCACAGGTCGTAGAAGCGCTCGCGCGCTGCGGGATAGCCGTCCCAGGTATCGGTATAGAAAGGCAGCCTGTGTTGGCCGAGCCAGGCGAGGCGGGTATGCGCGTCCAAGGCATCGGCCCCGGGTGCTTCCAGGACGCCTGCACCCACCAGGTCGGGCACCAGCATCCGGGCGATCGGGCTGGCATTGCCGATCAGGCGCCAGGGCTGGTTGATCTCACGCGAATGGGAAAGCGCGCTCCTGAGGGCGTCTTCCATGCCCGGTGACAGCATGGCGCGGTCAGGATCGCCGATCACGTCCCTGCGGAAACTCTCATAGTCCTGCGAGGCTTCGAGTTTCGGCTTCCAGGTTTCATAGTCGATCTGCATGCCGCGCGCGGTATGGCGCGTCTCCAGGGTCACCAGCGTGGCGAGGTCGCCGAACACATAGGTGCGCCAGAATTCCAGCCGGGTTCTCCCGGCTTCCGGTTCGCGGATGGGCATCCATTCGTAGTAGGCCTGGACCGATGCCGCCCGGCGCGTTTGCCAGCTGCCCTCGGTGTCCGCTTGGTGATTCTGCGCGCCGTCCTTCCACGGATTGTTGGTGCTCTCATGGTCATCCCAGCAGCACAGCAGCGGATGCGCGGCGTGCATGGCCTGTGAGCCCTCGTCAGACTTGTATTGTGCGTGGCGCGTCCGGTAGTCCTGCAGCGTCACTGTTTCATGCGCAGGCAGGTGGCGCCGGCCGATGGCCGCTCCGGTTTTCTCGCCCCAGCTATCTGCGCCTCCGTACTCGTAGATGTAGTCACCGGTGTGCAGGACGAAATCGATGTCCTCATCCTTCGCGATAGCGCCGTATGCGTTGAAGTGGCCGAACGCGAAGTTCGAGCAGGAGGCGAGCGCGATCCCCAGCCTGTCCGGGCCCACTGCAGGCAAGGTGCGGGTTCGTCCTATGGGAGAGGGATCGCCCTGCGCTGTGAACTGATAGAAGTACACACGGCCCGCCTGCAGGCCCGTGACCAGCGGCTTGACCGTCCAGTCATTGGCGGAGCCTGTCCTGACCGTTCCGGACGCGGCCAGCTCGGTGAAACCCGGGTCTGCCGCCACGCGCCAGGTGACATCGAGTTCCGGCAAGTCCGTGGTGATCCGGGTCCAGATGATCAGGCTGCTGGCATCCGGATCGCCGCTTGCGACGCCGTGGCGGAAGTGATCGCCTTTCGCTGCGGGCTGCGAGGACGCGCCCTCCTTGCTTGAGGCGCCGGTTGCGTAGACGGCGGCCAGGCCTCCGGCTCCGGCTCCAAGAATCGCGAGTGCTTGGCGTCTGCTGACTTTGGTCATCGGGTGTCCCTGCGGGGAGAGTCGGAGTGTTTGGAGAAGAATCCGGCGTCGGTTCGGACTCCAGTTCCGGAGCCTCGCCTGCTCGATCAGAAATCGGCCGTTCCAGGCCGTTTCGCTCGGTCGCCGCAAACAGGATGCGCCGGTCGTGTGAAAGCCTGAGCAGCAGCAAGCAGCCAAGTGCATGCGTGCGGACGATCTGCTGCGCTGGGAAGTTCGCGAAGCTGGTCAAGCCGCGCGGCGAAGTGAAGGCCTAGCAGCCTGTTGCTGCGAAGCAAGCGCAGTGCCGACCCCAAGTTCCGCTACTTTGCTTGAGCTGACCCCAGGCTCCGCTCTTCCTCGGCCAATCCGGCGATGTAGCGGACGAAGTCGGGGTCCTCGCCGCGCGTCAACGCCGGCAGCGCCTCGCGAAAGTCCTCGCGCCGGCACCATTCGCGCATCCAGTCTTCCCAGGCTGCCCAGCGTCGCCGCTGTCGGGGGTTCATGTGGTCTTCCCAGGCCAGCACATAGGCGCGCTCGAACAGCGACACCAGCAGGTCGAACAGGACCAGCCGCCGTTCGCGCTGCTCGTCATCCAGGGCTTGCGCCACCGAGCGTGACACCAGACCCAGATCGGCGTTCTCCAACACCAGGCGCATGAAGCCGGTGTAGGAGTCGGCCAGCTGCTGGTGGATTTCCTCCTCCTCGTTATCGCGTTCCTTCCGCTGTTCGTGAAAGAACAGCAGGATCGCCAGCGGCAGACCGATGACGGTCACCACGTAGCTCAGAAGTTCCCAGATTTCGAGGGTCGACACGGCTGACTCCGGTCAATCGACGTCGCTGCGCGTGGTCGCGTATGTCCGATTGGCACGCAGGGTACAGGCTAGAGGCTCACCATTGCGCCGCCCGTGTCAATGGGGCCGGCAACACTCCTGCGGAGACGCGGGCGACTCTTTCGTTTCCTGCCGGCCCGCCCTGGCCTTCACCGTCCCCGCCTGTGTTCATCCCTGGCTGCGGCTCTTGGCCGCACCCGCCGCGAAGCAGGCTTCGCGAGAGTCTGGTTCAAGCGGTCATCCCGCGCTCGGCATCGCGTCAAACACTCATCGAGCAAGCCCAGCGAGTGAAGGCGCTGGCGCGTAGCGCCCGAGCGGTTCTGCCCGGGTGCCCCTGTGGTCGGTTTCGCCTGCACAGGTACGGTGGCTCGCGTCGCGCGCGTCCAAGCTGCGCCGTACCCGATCCGTGGGCCGCGCAAGGCTTTGCCCCTTCACGCGCCCGCCGGGCACAATCCGGGCTGAGTTGGCGCGGGGGCGCTGGCATTCCGCCCGCGCCGGCTGGGCGCATTCGCATCGGGGAATCGGATGGATCGCATCGCAGAACACGGACCGCTGGGCCAGATCACCGCCATTCTGGCCGCTGCCGGCGATCCCAACCCGCTCGATACCCTGTTGCCACTGGTGCACTCCGACCTGCGCCGGCTGGCGCGCGCGCAACGGCGGCAGATGGAGCCGGGCGAGACGCTGTCGACCACAGCCCTGGTCAACGAGGCCTATCTGAAATTGCGCCGGGCCGACTACCCGGGCTTGTCCAACCGCGCGCATTTCTTCTCGCTGGTGGCGCGGGCGATGCGTCAGATCCTGATCGATCACGCGCGCTCGCGGCTGGCCGAGGCCAAGCGCATGCAGCACGTCGAACGCGAGCTGCGCGACAAGCCGGTCGAGGACGCCCGCGAGCTGGCGCGCCTGTTGGAGATCGACTCGGCCCTGATCGAGCTTGAACGCACCCAGCCGCGGCTGGCCCAGGTGGTGATGTACCGTTACTTCGCCGGCTACTCGGCCGGCGAAACCGCCGAGCTGCTGGAAGTCACCGAGCGCACCATCAACCGCGACTGGCAGAAAGCCCGCGCGTTTCTGAGCCTGGCGCTGGAGCAGCCGATGGGCGCGGACGGCTCCGCGGCGGAGCCGGCATGAGCCGCTATCACAGCGATGACCCGGCGGCGCGGGCGGAGTCGCTGTCCGACCGCTTCCGTCGGCTGGAGCCCCTGCTAGACCGCGCGCTCGATCTGGAAGGTGCGGAGCGCGAGAATTTCCTGCGTCTGTGCCGCGAGATCCATCCCGATCTGTATGCCGACCTGCAGAAGTCGCTGGGTGCGGACGATGGCGCGCTGCCGAAGCTCGGCGGGCTGGCGGCGGAGATCACCGAAGAGCGCGCCACCGACCGCCGCGGGCTGAAGGCCGGGCCGTGGCGCCTGCTGGAAAAGATCGGCCGCGGCGGCATGGGCACGGTGTATCTGGCGCAGCGCGATGACGGCGCCTTCGACAAGCGCGTCGCGGTGAAACTGCTGCGCGATTCCGACCTGCGCTTCAAGGAACAGCTCGAACGCGAGCGCCAGGTGCTGGCGCGTCTGGAGCACCCGTCCATCGCGCGCCTGCTCGACGGCGGCGTGCTGCCGGATGGCCAGCCGTATCTGGTGATGGAGCTGGCCGAGGGCGAGGACCTCGACAAATGGTTGGCCAAGTCGAAGCCCGATCTCGAGACCCGGCTGCGCGTGTTTCTCGATATCTGCGGCGCGGTCAGCGAGGCGCATTCGCAGCTGATCGTGCACCGCGATCTCAAGCCCTCCAATGTTCGCGTCAACGCCGATGGCCAGGTCAAGCTGCTCGACTTCGGCATCGCCAAACTGCTGAGCCCGACCGGCGTCGCCAAAGGCGATACCCGCGCGCTGGCGCTCACTCCGGAGTACGCCGCACCCGAGCAGCTGCGCGGCCACCCGGTCACTACCCGCAGCGATGTGTATGCGCTCGGCGCCCTGCTCTACCAGCTGCTGGCCGGACGCACGCCGCATCCGGGCTTTGACGGCAACTGGGCCAGTTTCATCAGCCGGGTCTGCGATGAGGACGCCGAGCCGCCCAGCCATTTCGACACCCGCGAGATCCCGCGCGCGCGGCTGCGTGGCGACCTTGATGCGATCGTGCAGATGGCGCTGCAGCGAGATCCCGCCAAGCGTTATGCCTCGGTCGAGGCGCTGGCTGATGATCTGCGTCGCTACCTGGACGGACGCCCGGTGCGTGCGCATGCGCCCAGCCTGTCCTACCGCGCACGCAAGTGGCTGCGCCGGCACCGCCTCAGCGTGGGCCTGGCGACGGCCGCCGCGCTGGCACTGATCTCCGGCCTGACCGGGGTCATCCTGCAGGCTCAGGTCACCGCCGCTGAGCGCGATACCGCGCGTCTGCAGTCCGAGCGCTACGAGGCGGTGCTGAATCACCTGAGCGTGATGTTCCGCCAGGCCGCCGACGAATCCGGCGATGCTGCCACGCTGTCGGCGCGCGAGCTGCTGCGCGGCAGCGCCAGCCAATTGGAGACTGCGTTTGCATCCGATCCCAGCGCCGGCCGGCTGGTGATGGCGACCGTCGGCGAGCTGTACGTCTACCTGCAGGACTACGCCTCGGCGCAGCCGCTGCTGGAGCGCTTCGTCGAGACCGAAGACGGCAGCGCACCGCCGCAGGTGCTGGCCCAGGTGCTGGGTGATCTGACTCTGGTGGATATCCGCAGCGGCGAGCCCAAGCGCGCCTGCGAGCGCGCCGAACGGGCGCTGAAGCTGCTTGAATCGATCCCCAGCGAACAGCGCCGCATGCTGGCCGATGTGCTCAGCAACTATGGTCAATGCCTGCGCCTGATCGGTCGCCCGGCCGAGTCGCTGGCCGCGTACGAACGTGCCTCGGCGCTGCGCTATGCCAACTCCGGCGCCAACAGCCTGCAGACCGCCACCGCCGACACCAACCTTGGCACTGCTTACTACATGGCCGGCCGCAACAGCGAGGCGCGGGACCGCTACGAGCTGGCCTTGGCCGGCTTCGAGCGCAACGGCGCAGGGCTGAGCAGCCACGCCGGCAACACGCTGAACAATCTGGCCGCGATCGCCTTCACCACCGGTCAGCTGCAGGCCGCCGAGGGCTACTTCGCCCGCGCCCTGGAAGTGCAGCGCAAGGCCAATGGCGAATCCGCTGCGCTGGGCGCACTGACCAACAACTTCGGCAAGCTGCAGATCCTGCTCGGCAACTTCGAGCGTGCACAGACTCTGCTGGATGAATCGATCGAGCTGCAGACACGTTTCGTGGGCGCCGATTCACCCGACACCGCGTTCACCCACCTGAGCCTCGGCGACCTGCACCTGGCGCAGCGCGAGGGCGAGCGCGCGCGTGAATCGTTCGCGCTGGCGCGGGCGGTGTTCGAGGCGCGGCTCGGCGCCGAGCATCTGTTCAGCGCCCGCGCCCGGCTGTCGGAGTCGCAGGCGCTGGCCCTGGGCGGTCGTCGCGGCGAGGCCGAACGCAGCTACCGCGAGGCGCTGCAGAAGCTCGGCGCGCTGAGCGGCGCGATGCCGCAGCGCCTGGTCGGCAGCGGCACCTGCATGCGCCTGCTCGACAGCCTGGCCGGCCGCGTGACTGCGGTCGAGGGCGATGTCGCCGGCTGCGGCGAACACGCGCGCAGCCTGCCGGCCGATCACTACGAACGCATCGAAGCCGAACTGCTGGTGGCGCTGTCTACCGCCGCACCGGATGCAACGGAGGGCCAGGCGACGGATCCCGCCGCCGCACTGCAGCGCCTGCAGGCCGTGCTTGGCGAGCGCAGTCCGCGACTCGCGCAGCTGCGCGCGCTGCCCCAGCTGCGCGGCCGCAGTTGATGACCTCGCGCGGCCAGGCCGCGGCCATGGATGCGATCCGCTGTCGACATCGATGGCGCTGATGTCATCGGTGCCGACATCGCCGACCACGATGCCATCCGACCACCACGTCAATCAGCCGTCATGTCATAGCGCGCTTGCTCATTTGCCCGTGCTGCCCGTTGGGTCCCAGCATCGCCTCGCGTCATCGTCGTAGCGCCTTTGGCTCACGTGTATCCCGCACAGGTTGATCGCCCGCCCCATGTCCCGCTTCATGGTGTTCCAGCACGTTGCCGCCGAGCCGCTCGGCACCCTCGACGCCCTGCTGCGGCGGCGCGGGCATCGGCTACGCTTCGTCAACTTCAGCCGCGACCCCAGCGCCAGCCCAACGCTGGATGGCTACGACGGGCTGATCGTGCTCGGCGGCTCGATGAACGTCGAGGATCAGGATCACCACACCCACCTGCGCACCGAACTGCGCTGCATCGAGGCCGCGCTCAAGCGCGAGCTGCCGGTGCTTGGCATCTGCCTCGGCGCGCAGCTGCTCGCGCATGCGCTCGGCGCACCAGTGCTGCGCAATCCGCGCGCCGAGATCGGCTGGTATCGGCTGGAAACCACCGAGGCCGGCCGGCTTGATCCGGTCACCGCACCGCTGGGCAGCGGCGCGCCGGTGTTCCAGTGGCACAGCCGCCATTTCGGCATTCCCGCGGGCGCCGTGCATCTGGCGCGCTCGCGCGACTGTGAGCAGCAGGCCTTCCGCTACGGCGAGCGCGCCTACGGACTGCAGTTCCACTTGGAGGCCAGCGCCAGCATGATCCAGCGCTGGCTGGACACGCCGCACTACCGCGCCGAACTCGAGGCCGCCGGGCTCGGCCACGATGTCGAGCACATCCGCGCCCAGACCCGACGCCTGGTGCACGCCCAGCAGGCACGCGCCGAGGCCGTGTTCAGCCGCTTTCTCGATCTCGCCGGTAGCGCGCCGAAGGCGGCCAGCGCACAGGCGCTGAGCCCGCGCTGGTCGCCGTGGCTGCCGCGTCCGCGACGGGCTGAACTTTCCCTAAGTCGGCACTCCTGATCGCAGCTTCAGCCTTCACCGCACCATCGCGCGCGCTGCACATCTGCGAGAATGCGCGGGTGCCGTGGCTGTCAGGGGCAGCCGGGCGGGCGGCTCCCCCTCTCGATCGCAACTTCAGGTGATCCCATGTCGAAAAATTTCCGCGTGCCGGCCAAGCGCTGTCTCGCCCAATTGCTGCCGCTGCTGCTTGCAGCCACCGCCCTGCCCGGCCTTGCCATCGCCCAGACCGCCATCCGCGCCGGCGCGCCGGTCACCGGCACGCTGGACGCAAGCTCGCCCAAAGCCGATGACGGCACGCCCTACGCCCTGTACGAGTACAGCGGCCGCGCCGGTGAGCGCATCCGGGTCACCCAGACCTCCGCCGCCTTCGACAGCTTTCTCGCGGTCGGCACCACCGCCGCACCGGGCTGCGCTGACGACTGCCGCTTCGACGATGACAGCGGCGGTGAACTGAACTCGGCTCTGACCTTCACCCTGCCGGCTTCCGGCAAGGTGCAGATCCGAGCCAACAGCGTCAGCAGCGATGCCAGCGGCGACTTCACCCTGACTGTCGCCGACCTGCCGGCGCCGGCGCCGGCGCGGCCCCAGGCGTTGCGTCTGGACACCGTCACCAATGGCAGCCTGACCGACAGCTCGGCGCGCGACAACGACGACCGCCCGCACGACATCTGGACCGTGTCCGGCCGTCGCAACCAGGAGATCGTGGTGCGGGTCAACTCCGACGCCTTCGACTCGTTCCTCGAGTACGGCCAGATGGAGCGCAACCAGTTCGTCAGCAGCGTCACCGACGACGACGGCGGCTCCGGCCTCAACGCCCGCCTGAACGTCACCCTCGACAGCAGCGGCCGTGGCGCGATCAAGGTCACCACGCCCAGCGGCGAGGCCAGTGGCGCCTACACGGTCTATGCCGGCGATCCGCCGCCGAAGCGGCCGATCAGCGTGCAGTCGATCAACGTCGGTGACTCCACCCGCGGCAGCCTGGACGAGAACGACAGCTTCGACGAAGAGGAAGTCCGCTTCGACACCTTCCAGATCGCCGGCCGTCCGGGCCAGCGCGTGGTGGTTCGCCTGCAGTCGGATGCGTTCGACCCGATCCTGAAGTGGGGCGTGCTGGAAGGCGAGCGTCTGCTGCAGGATGCGACCGACGACGACAGCGGCGGCGGTACCAGCGCCCAGCTGGCGGTCACTCTGGATGAAGACGGCATCGGCCGCCTGCTCGTCACCAGCCTCGGCGACGGCACCGGCGAGTACATGCTGTCGGTGGTGGGCGCACCGCGTCCGGCGGCAGTTGAGCGCTGATCCGCGCAGCTGCGCCACCACTTGAAACCAAAAACCCGGGCGCGAGCCCGGGTTCTTTGTTGCGTCGGCTGGGTTTTTGCGGGTGCATATGACAGCTCGCAGCGCGAGCTTCGATTCGACCCTCAGCCCGCCGACGGCCAGGCCTGCAGCGCGGCCAGGGTTGCTGCCAGTTCGGGTGCAAGCAAATGCACCGTCGCCTGCGCACCGGCGGCATCCCCCTCTTCCGCCTGCTTCGCGATCCGCGCCGAAAGCGCCGACAAACGTGCCGCGCCGATGCTGGATGCGGTGCCCGTGAGCGCATGCGCCGCCTTGCGCAACACTTCAAGCTCGGTGCCGGCGGCGGCCTCCGTGCAGGCGTCCACCTGCTGCTTGGCATTGCGCTCGAACATCGAGCGCAGGCTGCGCCGAAAGCCCGGCCGGAACGCTTCCAGCTGATCGATCTGTTCAAGCTGCTCGCGGTCAAGCCGGGGCGGCATCTCCAGGCCTGCAGCTTCAGCGCTGCTCAGCTCCATCATTCGAAATCGCTCCCAGTCCTTGAGTCCAGGCAGCAGCATGCCGCGGCAGCTGGGCGGGGCATGGTCAATCTTGGTCAATCGGGTGGGGGCGGTCGCTGGCAAATGCAGGCGTGGGCGAACGCATTACCGGCCGCGGCGCACGCACGCGGCAACACCTAGGTCAGCGATGCCGCCGCCTCCGGCAGGCTGCGCGCGCTGTCTTCGACCCGCATCAGGCGGTAACCGTGCTGATAGATGCCCTCCAGCCGCCAGCCGCTGCTGCCGTCCAGCCCCAACCGCTTGCGCAGACGGCTGGCATAGGTATCGATGGCGCGAGTGTCGACGTGGGGGCCGACCTTCCAGACCTGGGCCAGCAGGGCCTCGCGGCTGACGATGCGGCCGATGCGCTGGAAGAAGAACAGCGCCATGTCGAACTCGCGCGGGGTCAGGCGCACCGGCTCGGCGTCCATCAACAGGATGCGCTGGGCGCGCTGGAACTCGAACGGCGGAGCCGCCAGCACCGCCTCACTGCGATCCCCCGCCGCACTTCGGCGCAACAGGGAACGCACCCGCGCCACCAGCTCGCCGGCCTTGGCGGGCTTGGGGATGAAATCATCTGCCCCCGCGCCGAGTGCCTCGACGATGTGTCTTTCATCGGTGCGTGCGGTCAGAAAAATCACCGGCAGCGCGTGTTCTCCGCCTTCGCGCAGTGCGGTCACAAAGGCCAGTCCGGATTCGGCCGGCAGCTCCCAGTCGACCAGCAGCAGATCGATGTCGCCGACGCCGCAGTGGCGACGGAATTCCAGCGCGCTGCCAAAGGCGCAAACGTCGAAACCCGCCTGCTCCAGCATCACCAAAGCCAGTTCGCGATGCAGTGGATCGTCTTCGATGATGCCAACGCGGTATCTGCTCATTGCTGTCCTGGCAGAAGGGGTGGACGCGACCGCCGGGAGAATAGCGTCAACGCTGCCCACGAGGCAGCGCCTCAGAACGCGTCGCCAGGCACCCGCACCCAGCCTTCCATCAGCACCCGCACGCTGCGGCTCATGTTCGTCTTGGCCACCGTCCACTGCCCATGCAAGAACGTCGCCTCGGCGCCGACCTGCAGGGTGCCGGACGGATGACCAAAGCGCAGCGCACTCCGCTTGCCCCGGCCGGCCGCGAGAGGATTGCTCATGTCGCAACGCATTGTTGCAAGGGTATCGCGAGACCGCCCGCTCTCCCCGACCTGCCTTCGCTTCGCTCGGGCTCCCGGGCGTCTGCTGCTGCCGGCAGGCGACAAACGCACTCTACGCTCCCCACAAGCGGAGAGGGGCTCAGATCGCTGAGGTGCACAGGCTGAGCGCGAACGCCCCTCGACGGCCCCCCGACAGGGCGGCCGCGATCACATCGCGCGGGTTGCTGGTGCTGGTGCTGGCGGCGTCGATCACCGCGCCATCCGGCATCTGCCCGGGTGTTTCGGTTCAGGCCTTGGCGGTGCCTCGCGCGGACGCCAAGCGGCGTCGGCAGCAAGCGTCGCTTCCTTTCTCACGCTCTCTGCGACTCCCGCGAGGCCCCGTATCGCCTGGACCTCGTCGCCCCTGAACACCGGAGGCGCCCCTTGGCGTGGGGGTATCACGCGCGGATACAGAGCGTTACCCGCGAGCCTGCTGCCGGCGGAGACACTGAAGTTCCTTCGTCTTCGGAGCGTTCCCATGGCTGCAATCACTCGGCTTTACCTGCGTTGCTGGCGATCGCGCGCGCGCAGCGCGGCGCCACGCGACTCAACCCCGGCCGCAATAGCGCCTCGATCGAACGCGAGCGGAACGCGTCAACCCCTTTGAGACAGCCTGTTCACCAGATAGCTGTCATTCGTTCTCCTGAGTGGCGGATTCGCTCATGCTTGCGATCTCGTTGCTTCCGAGTTCACTGGGCAGGGTCACGATG
>NZ_JBILJQ010000027.1:0-58395 GCF_044377145.1 Aquimonas sp. | reverse complement strand
CGCGGGCCAGGCAGTTGTTGATGCGCTTGACCACCTGCGGCACCGAGTTGGCCGGGTACAGGCTCTGGTCGGGGTACATCTCGCCGGCGATGTTGGCGTCCGCCGCGACCTGCCAGCCCGACAGATAAATCGCCTGCAGTCCGGCCTTGACCTGCTGCATGGCCTGGTTGCCGGTCAATGCGCCGAGCGCGTTGACGAAGGGCAGCTCGTGCAGCTGGCGCCACAGACGCTCGGCCCCGCGACGCGCCAGCGAGTGCTCGATGTGCACGGTTCCGCGCAGGCGCACCACATCGGCGGCGCTGTAGTTGCGGGTGATGCCCTTCCAGCGCGGGTTGGTGTCCCAGTCGCGCTGGATCTGTTCGGCGGTCGGCAGCTGATGGCTCATGAGGTATTCCTTGGAATAGTCCGGGGCGGGGTCGAATTGGAACTGCTGTGGATGGCTGCGACGGGTGCGACGGGCGCGCGCGTCTAGCCGTGATCAAGCCGCCCGTAGGCCGGCAGGGTGATGAAATCGGCCAGGGTGTCGGCGCGGGTCAGCTCGGCCAGAATCTGCGCGGCCTCGTTGATCCGCCCCTGGCCCGGCAGGCCGGCACGCGGCAGGCGCTGGGCGACGCTGCCGATGGCGCGGTCGAACAGGGCGAAGTCGATGTGATCGCCGTCGTCGAAGCGCTGGTCATCGGTATGCAGCCATTGCCACAGCTGGGCGCGGCTGATCTCGGCGGTGGCGGCGTCTTCCATCAGGTTGTGGATCGGCACGCAGCCTTGTCCGTCCAGCCAGGCCGCCAGGTAGCGCACGCAGACGTCGATGTTGGCGTAGAAGCCTTCGCGGGTGATGGTGCCGATGCTGGGATGGATCAGCAGATCGCGATCGACGCGCACATCGTCGCGACGCACATGCAGCTGGTTCGGCGTTGGCATGTGTTTGTCGAAGATCTCGCGCGCCACCGGGATCAGGCCCGGATGCGCGACCCAGGTGCCGTCGTGGCCGGCGGTGACTTCGCGCAGCTTGTCGGCACGAACGCGGCCGATCGCTTCTTCGTTGGCGACCGGGTCGCCGGAGATCGGAATCTGCGCCGCCATGCCGCCCATCGCATGCGCACCGCGGCGATGGCAGGTCTGGATCAGCAGTTCGGAATAGGCCTTCAGGAACGGCACAGTCATCGTTACCTGGCTGCGGTCCGGCAGCACGCGATCGGGGTGACGGCGGAAGGTTTTGATGTAGCTGAAGATGTAGTCCCAGCGCCCGCAGTTCAGGCCGACCACGCGGCAGCGCAGCGCGTGCAGGATCTCGTGCATCTCGAACACGGCCGGCAGGGTTTCGATCAGCACGGTCGCCTTCATGCTGCCGATCGGCAGGCTGAGGTGGTGCTCGACGAAGGCCATGGCCTCGTCCCACAGCGCGGCTTCCTCGAAGGCCTGCAGCTTGGGCAGATAGAAGTAGGGGCCGCGGTCCTTCGCCTGCAGCGCGGCGGCGTTGTGGAACGCGAACAGGGCCATGTCGAACAGGCCGCCGGCCATCGGCGCGCCATCAACTTCAAAACTCGCCTCGGACAGATGCCAGCCGCGCGGCCTCACGATCAGGGTCGCCAGGCCTTCGGGTTTGAGCGCGTAGTGCTTGCCCTCGGGCGAGGTGTACTCGATGGTGCCGGCGACCGCATCCATCAGATTGATCTGGCCGTCGAACATGTTGCCGCGGGTCGGGCTGCTGCTGTCCTCGAAGTCGGCCATGAACACCTTCGCCCCCGAGTTCAGCGCGTTGATGATCATCTTGCGTTCGACCGGCCCGGTGATCTCGACCCGACGATCCTTGAGCGCATCCGGAATCGTCGCCACGGTCCATTCGCTCTCGCGGATCTCGCGGGTTTCGGGGCGGAAATCGGGCAGCGCGCCGGCGTCGATCCGCGCCTGATAGACACTGCGCGCCGACAGCAGCTTCTGCCGGGTGGACTCGAAGCGACGATGCAGCGCCTGCAGCAGAGCCACCGCATCCGGCGTAAGCACCCGGCCCACGCGCGGGTCGACGCTGGGGCTGGCGTGCTGGATCTGCTGGGCGGCGGTGCTGGCGGCCATGGGTGGATTCCAAGTCTCAAGGGATTCGGACCTTATGCCGCAGCGCAGCGTTTGCCTAAACAAATGTTTCAATGGATTGGATTAACTTTGCAAATACACAGATTTCATAATGCTAGGACTTTTACAAAAACAATGACTTACCGAGCTTCCTTGCGCACGCTCCGCGACTTGCGCCGCGCAACCTGATCATGGGCTACAGCGACGCACGCAAGCGCTGGGCGGATTTCGGGAGCGTTCGATGCCGGCTATCGAAGACCACGACGACCTGATGGGACATGCCTTGGCGCAGGGAGTCGTCGACGCTGAGGGCTAGCTGCTGCTGGAGCGCGCGCACAACGTGCGCAGCGCAGACACGCGCAGGGCCCTGCTGCGCGGGGTCGAGCGGCTGTGGGATTGAGCGGGGATTCGGGAATCGGGATTCAGAGCCGGCGGTGATTCTGCCCGCGACATCTGCCGTGCGTCAGCGGACGGCACCCACCTCGAAGCCATCGGCGAACAGCGCCGTGCGCGTTGGTGCCCGCCACACCCGCCGCAGCAGGGACGTCGAGGATGCGGCCAGCCCGCTGCGGTACTGCGCGGTGACCCGCAGCCACTGGCCGGCGAGTGGTGCAGTCGACTCGAAGCACCAGCGCGCGCCCACGCGTTCGGCATCACCCAGCAGGCTCCACTGGCTGCCGTTGTCCGAGCGCTCGAAGCGCGCGGCAAACGGCCGTGGTGCGGCACCTTCCGCCGCCCAGCAGAGCCGGGTGTCCGCCTGCTCCAGAAACCAGCTGTAGCGTGCGGGCTCGCGCAGGGCCAGTCGCACCATTCCGCCGCGCGAGCTGCCGCTGATTTCGACCGCCAGGCCGCTGATCAGCAGATGCGCGCGGTCGTCCAGCGCCAGCGCGTACACCAGCGATACCCCGTCCGGGTCGACGCCGGGCGTGGCGAACTCAGGGTCGCGGCTGCCGTCGCCCAACAGACGCGCGATTCCGGCCTGCACATGCCCCTGCACATTGCGAAAGTCGCCGCCGATGATGACCCGGCCATCGGCCTGCTGCACGGCCGTGCGCACTGCGCCGTCGAGACCGGCATCGACACGGAATGCCGGATCGAACTGCCCGTCGGGCAGCAGCCGGACCAGGTGTCGCCGTGGCTCCCCGCCGATGGCGCTGAAGTCGCCGCCGAGCAGCAGACGGCCGTCGTCCATCTCCAGAATCAGATCGATCGTGCCGTCCACACCGCCGGGCACATCGAAGCCCTGGGCAAGCTGACCGTCGGAAGTCAGCATGGCGAGGCCGCGACGGGGCTGGTCGTTGTACTGATCGAACAGGCCCGCCACCAGCACGCGACCATCGCTCAGGACGCGAGCGGCCGTCATGCGCAGGGCGTTGCCGCCCGCGGGCGCGAAGCTCGGGTCCACGCTGCCGTTGGCGAACAGCCGCGCCAGCGAGGGACGGGGCACACCGTTGATGGAAGTGAACAGTCCGTGGACCAGCCAGCGCCCCTGCGCGTCGCGACTCAGCCCCAGCACCTCGGGCGCCGAACTGACTGCGACGGCGGCGAAGGGTGGCAGCACGGTCGCGTTCGAATCGATGCGTGCGAAACCCTCGCGCACCTGTGCGCCGACGCGGTTGAACTCACCGGCCAGCAGCGCGCTGCCGTCGTAGTCCAGCCACTGCGCGAAGGCCTGGGCGAACGCACCCGTCCGCGTCAGGCCGCTGCTCACGCCGAAGGTCCGATCCAGCACGCCGTCTCGCGACCAGCGCGCCAGGCTGTCGCGCATCTCGCCATTCACCCGATTGAAGCCACCCGCCAGCACCACACGCTTGTGCGCGTCCAGCGCCAGCGCATTGGCGATGCCATGGACGAAGGCGCCGTTGAGCAGTGGGCGCTCGCGCAGGCCCTCCTCGTCGAAGCGCACCAGGCCCCGCTGCAGGACGCCGCCCACGGTGCTGAAATCGCCGCCGACGAGCAGACCGCCATCGGCCTGTCGAACGAGAGCGCGGGCGCCGCGCGTGTCGAGCGCATCGGGCTCGAAGCTGCCGTCGAGGCTGCCATCGGCCAGCAAGCGCGCGAAACCGCCCATGGTCGAGCCGGCCACGCGGTCGAAGTCGCCTGCCAGCAGCAGCCGGTCGACTTCGTCGATCGCCAGCGCATGCACGCCGCTGCCGCCTTGCACTTGCGGATCGATCTCGGCATCGAGGCGGCCGTCTTCGCTGAGCCGCACCAGGCCGCGTAGGGCGCCCTGCGGCTCGGTGCTGAACTGGCCGCCGACCCAGAGCCGCTCGGCGCGATCCAGCCGCAGGGCGCGGACCGCCCCACTCAGCGCGGGCGGCAGCGGCAGCGGCAGCGGCACGGCACGGCCCGCGCTGTCCAACAGGGTGAGCCGCGCCGCCCCCTGCGCGTCGAAGCTGCTGAACTCACCGCCGACCCAGACGCGACCGTCCGCGCGCTGCGCCAGCGCCCGCACCCGCCCGTCTGCACCCGCACCCACGGCGTAGGCGAGGTCCAGCCGGCCGTCGGTGCCCAGCCTTGCCAGTCGCCCGCGGTCGACGCCACCGACCCGCGTAAAGGCACCGCCCAGAATCACGCTGCCGTCGGCCTGCACCAGCAGCGCATTGACGCTGCCGTTGGGCGCCGCCGTCACGCCGACGCCGGGCTGCAGCGCGCCCTGCGGGCTCAAGCGCGCGATCTGCGCGCGCGGCTGGCCATCGACCGCGGTGAACTCGCCGCCGATCCAGACGCTGCCATCAGCCGCCACCGCCACCGCGAGCACGCGACCGTTCGCGCCCTTGCCTGGATCGAAGCCGAGGTCCGCCTCGCCGTTGGCGTGCAGACGCGCGATGCCGCGCCGCTGGGCACCGCCGATGCGCCCGAAGTCGCCCCCCACCAGAGCGCGCCCGCTGGCGTCCCGCGCCAGCGCCAGCACCTCACCGTCGGGATCGGGCGCATAGAACTCGGGCAGGGCCTGGCTGGGCGGCGCGACGCTCAGCAGCAGCCAGAACAACAGGGCGCAGGGCAGCGACCGCCTGTGCGCAGACACACCAGAACGCGAACGCAGGAAGAGATACATGGGACCACCACGGGGCAGCAAGGGATGCACTGAGAAGGCGGGAAACCGCGCCCTGCCCCTTAAGGCAACCCCGATCACGTCCATCCTGGCCTTGATCAATGGCCGCGCCCTCCATGGCGCGCGCCAGTGCTGGATTCTTCAGCCTTGCCTCAAGCCACCCCGATCACCTGCATCCGGACCTGATCCGCGCTGGCGCCATCAGCGCCTCGGCCCCGCACCTCGCCGGCTTACTCGCCCAGAGCTCGGCCCAGGTCTTCCATCTCCCTGCGCATCAGCACAGCGGGCGCCCAGACCGGCCGCAGAACGCGCGCCGCCTCGATGAAGCGCTGCCGCGCGGCCTCGCGCTGACCGGCAGCGAGCAGCGCCCGCGACCACCACAGATCAAGCTTGGCCACATCGGGATGCTGCTCGCCCATATCGCCGGCCAGAAACGCCCGCGCATCAGCGAAGTGCTGGACCGCGACCTCAGGCTGCGCCTCCAGCAGGGCGAGGCGGCCCTGCAACCGCAGCACCAGCATGCGGTCGAAGCGCTCGGCGACGAAGCCGCTGTCGGCAATCGCCTTGAGCTGAGCCCGGGCTTCATCGGCCCGGCCACGCTCCACGGCGAGCACGCCCAGGTACACCCGGCTGATCACGGTCTCGAAGTGCGTCGGGCCGAGCAGGTCGAGACGCGTGCGCAGCGAGGCATCCAGCAGCGCCTGCGCCTCGTCGTGGGCGCCGAGCCGCGACAGCAGATCGCCGAGATTGCCCTGCATCCGCGCCATCGGCACGCTGCGCTCCGGCTGGGTGCGCAGGCGCAGGCGCATGGACTCGCGGAAGTACGGCAGCGCCGCGGGTGGATCACCGCGGTCCACCGCCAGCGTGCCCAGGTTGTTCAGCGCCATCGCATGCTGCGGGCTGTCCGCGCCGTAGACCGCGATGGCGGCTTCGGCCTGGGCGCGGTAGGCGGTCTCCGCTTCGGCATAGCGGCCGAGATCGTGCAGGGCGGCCCCCAGATCGGCCTGCGCCGTGACCGCACCGGCGCTGCGCTGCTCGTCAGCGGAGAGGCCTTGAAGCAGGCTGCGGTAGAGGGCCACGGCCTCCTCGCCGCGCCCCTGGTCGCGCAGCGCACGGGCGATGCCCGCATCGAGGCTGCGCAGCGCCGGCGAACCCTCGCCGAGCCGCGCCGCCACGCGCTCGCGCGCCGCGCGCAGCACGCGCTCGCTGTCGGCATACCGGGCCAGCAGCCAGTACACCTCGCCCTGCTGCTCCAGCACGCGCTGCAGCGGATCGACCTCAGCCACCGGCAGACGCTGCGCGACGGGCTCGGCCGCGCTCAGGCGCGCCAGCGCCTCGTCGAGTTGTCCCGCGGCTTCGAAGGCCGCCGCCTCGGCCACCAGCACGGCCAGCCGCAGCGTGTCGCCGCCCGGCGCCGTCGCCTCCAGCTGCGACCCGGCATGCGCCCGCGCGCGCGCTGCCGAGGCCAGCGCCGCGTCGATCTCACGCGCCTGTGCCTGCAGCAGCGCCTGCTCAGCGGCACTGTAGGCCGCCGCCGGGCCCGCGGCGGACTCAAGATGCAGACGCTCCGCCGCCGCCCAGGCCTGCAGCGCAGGCTGGGGCAGACCCAGATTGCGATGAATGGCGCCGAGCGTGTCGTACAGGCGGGCGCGCACCTGCGGGTCCAGTGAGGCTTGCGCGTCGATGGCCTGCAGGCCCTCCGCCAGCACGCTGCGCAGATCGCGTTCGGCAGCGCGCGGCGCGAAGGGATCGGCGCCGCGAAACAGCCCCACCAGCAGATCGGCGGTGCGCTCGGCGGTGCGCGCCTCGCGCTCGGCGCGCGCTTCGGCGGCCAGCGCGCGGTCACGCTCGCGGACCAGCCCAAGCGTGAACGCGATCGCCACGCCCACCGCCATCAGCGCGGCGACCACGCCCAAGCGATGCCGGCGCAGAAAGCGCCCACTGCGATAGCGCCAGCCGCCCGCGCGCGCCAGCACGGGCTCGCCCGCGAGCAGTCGGCGCAGGTCCTCGCCCAGTGCTGCCGCACTGGCATAGCGCGCGGCCGCTTCCTCGCGGGTCGCGCGCTCGATGATCGAGACGAGATCACGTCGCCATGCGCGGGGTGGCTCGGGCATCAGCTCGCGCAGGATCACGCCCAGGCTGTAGACATCGCTCGTCACGCCCACCGTCTCGCCGCGCGCCTGCTCGGGGCTGGCGTAGCCCGGCGTCAGCAGACGCAGGCCCTGGGTCTGCGCGTCCTCGCCCTTGCCCATCCACGCGCCGATACCGAAGTCGAGCAGGCGCGCGCGACCCTGTTGATCCACCCGCACGTTGGCGGGTTTCAGATCGCGATGCAGCACCAGCTGCCCGTGCGCATAGGCCACGGCATCGACCACCTGCAGCCACAGCGCGAGCCGCTGTTGCGGCGAGACCTCGGCACGCGCGCACCAGGCATTCAGCGGCATGCCGTCGACAAACTCCATCGCCAGCCAGGGCTGGCCTTCGTCGGTGTGGCCGCCGTCGAGCAGACGCGCAATGCCCGGGTGTTCGAGCCGGGCCAGCAGCCGGCGCTCGCGCTCGAAGCGCTGCCGCAGCTCCGCTCCGGGAAATCCGCGCAGCAGCTTGATCGCCACCTGCTGCGCATACAGCCCGTCGCTGCGCTCGGCGCGATACACCACGCCCATGCCGCCGCGGCCGACCTCCTCGATCAAGCGCCAGGGGCCAAGACTGCGGCCGCCGAGATCGGGCGCGGCGTCCAGCGTGCGCGCCAGCCGCTGCGGCGATTCCAAAGCACGGCTGTCGCCGGCATCGGCGGCCAGCAAGGACAGCACTTCGGCGCGGATCTCGGCGTCCTCGCAGGTCGCGATCAAGGCGTCGCGTTCCGCCGGATCGGCCAGCGCAGTCGCCGCATGAAACAGCGCCCCGGCGCGCTGCCAGCGCTGCGGGCTCAGCACGCCGATGAGCTCATCACGTCAGCGCCCGCTTCAGGAACGCGCGCGCCATTCGCAGGTCGCGCTCCACCGTGCCCAGCGAGACATCCAGCAGCTCGGCGATTTCGGGCTGGCTCAGCCCGCCGAACACGTGCAGCTGCAGCGCCTGCGCCTTGCGTGCGTCCTGCGCCTGCAGCGCGCTCAAGGCCGCATCGAGGCTGAGCAGGTCGGCGGCGTCGGGCAGATCGGCTGCCAGCTCGACGTCCAAGGTCACCCGCACGCCGTCGCGCTTGGCCGCCAGCCGCGCGCGGGCATGGTCGACCAGGATGCGCCGCATCATCAGCGCGGCGATCGCCAGCAGATGCGCGCGATCGCGAAACGGCCCCGCGCATTCGCGCAGACGCAGCCAGGCCTCATGAGCCAGATCGGTCGGACGCAGGGTGTGCTCGCGTCGCTCGCCGCGCAGGCTGCGCGCGGCCAGCTGGCGCAGCCCGGCATAGACCTCGCGCAGCAGCGCCTCCTGCTGAAGCGCGTGAGCCGCATCCGGCTGCGCCTGCGCGGCGGGCGCGGACGACGCGCCCCAGCGCGCCAGCAGCGCCTCCAGATCGGTATCGATCTCGAATTGATCGAGCTCCGTCTCCATTCCTCTGCCGCCCCTGCACTGTCAGCCGACCCGTCAGAGCTTAGCAATGCTGATGTTTTCTGCTGTGTCGAGGGCGCGAGCGGGCCGGAGCTGTCATCGGCTGGCGGCTGCGGGATGCGGGATGCGAGGTGTGCCCGCACGGCGCAAGCCTCATGCGTGCGATGCGCGAACTGGCGCGAGCGACGGCGGCGAAGCAGCAGATCAGCCTGCCAGGCCGAGCGACCGCGCGAACGCCGCGAGCGTGCGCTCAACCGCCACATCGTCGATATCCAGATGCGTCGCCAGACGAATGCGCGGGCCACCGATCGAGGCCAGAATGCCAGCGTCGGCAAAGGCCGCACGCAGCGCATCAAGCCGCGCCTCCGGCACGTGCACGAACAGCAGATTGGTCGGCGTCGCCTCGACCTTGAGGCCCCGCGCCTCAAGCCCGCGCGCCAGATCCGTGGCACGGCGATGATCGTCGGCCAAACGCTCGACATGATGATCCAGCGCATAGCTGCAGCCCGCCGCAAGAATGCCCGCCTGTCGCCAGCCACCGCCCAGCACCTTGCGCCAGCGCCGCGCCTTCTCGACCAGGACCGCGTTACCCAGCAGAACAGAACCGACCGGTGCCCCCAGGCCCTTCGACAGACACACCGACACGCTGTCGAAATGCCGGGTGATCTCAGCCGCCGGCACGCCCTGCGCCACGGCCGCGTTGAACAGGCGCGCACCGTCCAGATGCAGTCCCAGCCCACGCGCATCGCACAGCGCGCGCGCCTCGGCCAGGTAGTCCAGCGGCAGCGGCCGGCCGTGCCAGGTGTTCTCCAGGCACAGGATCTTGGTGCGCGCAAAATGCGGGTCGATCGGCTTGATCGCCGCGCGCACCGCGTCGAGCGGAATCGAACCGTCGCCCGCCTGCGGCAACGGCTGCGGCTGGATCGAGCCCAGCACCGCCGCCCCACCGCCCTCGTACTTGTAGGTGTGCGCATCCATGCCGACGATGTACTCGTCACCGCGCTCGCAGTGCGCCATCAGCGCCAACAGATTCGACTGCGTACCCGACGGAACAAACAGCCCCGCCGCGAAGCCCAGCATGTCCGCGAGCTTGAGCTGCAGCGCATTGACGGTCGGATCATCGCCATACACGTCATCGCCCACCTCGGCTGCAAGCATCGCGGCGCGCATCGCGGCGGTGGGGCGGGTGACGGTGTCGGAGCGGAGGTCGATGGGGGGCATGGGCTGCGGTGGCGGCGAAGGGATTGACGAAGCCTCCATGCTCCGCGCCGGCGGGTCCAGTGTCATTGGGTGGGCCATCGAAAGTTCGCACTCACCAGGAACAAGGACCGAGAGTCGAAAGGTTGCCCGCTCACCCGGCAACTCAAGGCGCGGAGGCTGGCCATGTCACGCCTTGGCACCGGATCCACGCGCAACGCGGGAAACCAGCGCGCGACAGCGTCCCGGCGCCTGGGCTTTGCAGATGCGCTGGCAGCGGATTGCAGATAATCCTCGGTGAAGCACGCGCGCAGGCCGCTGATTCATCGAGTATTGATCTGCCGACTTTGCAGATGCAAAGGAATCCAGCTTGCAGAACCTGCGAATGGAATTCGCCGGTTGGCGCCCTTGGCAAAGCCACCCGAAACTGCTCGCGTTTGAATCGAACTCGAGGCGCCTCAGGCTTGCACAGACAGGGTCGAGCCGAAGAAGGGCCGAAAGTCGCCTTTCTGCGAGGCTTGCAAACGCTCTCACGGGAGAAGTGCCCTGAACTCTGAGCCCGCCGGCCTTGGGTCCCTGCCCGAAAGCCGTTTGCTACCCCAAGGCACTCTGTCCCCTCGATCGCTCAAGTCCGCATTCGTCTCGTCCCCCGAGACTGCACCGCCTAGAATGCCAAGGGTCAACAGAGGGCGAGCCAGTGCTGAAGCTTGAGAACATCACCAGGGGTCAAAGGCTCATGGGAGTCGACCCCGGCGGGCCCGTGGAGGTGTTGGTCTGTGAACCGGTGGGTGCAGATGCTGTGACGCTCGTCTATCGACGTGCCGCTGGCACGATTGGCGAACGGATGGTGCTGCGGAGCGAAGAGCCTGAGATTGCCGAGGCCACGCTGACCCGACCGTGGTCCTTCCTTGCCGGCGGTGAGGCGTTCCAGCTCGGCGCCGAAGCGCTGCGCATCCGGTTCGCTCACCTGTTCGACCCGATGATGGCCGTGCACACCTCAGATGTGGAACCGTTGCCGCACCAGATTTCGGCGGTCTACGAGTCCATGCTGCCGCGCCAGCCCCTGCGCTACGTGCTCGCTGACGATCCAGGCGCGGGCAAAACCATCATGGCGGGGTTGCTGATTCGCGAGCTGATCATGCGCTCCGACGCTCAGCGCATTCTGGTAGTCACGCCGGGCTCGCTGTGTGGACAGTGGCAAGACGAACTACGCGACAAGTTTGGCCTTGAGTTCACCCTGTTCGGCCGCGAGCATCAGGAGCTCTCGTCCTCGGGCAATGCGTTCGCACAGCACGACCAGTTGATAGCACGCCTCGATCAGCTCTCCCGCAGCGAAGAGCTTCAAGAAAAGCTCAAGGCCACTCACTGGGACCTGATCATCGTCGACGAGGCGCACAAGCTCTCGGCGAGCTTCACCGGCAACGAGGTCAAGAAGACTCAGCGCTTTCAGCTCGGCGAACTGCTCGGCTCGATCTGTCGACACTTCCTCTTGATGACCGCGACGCCCCACAACGGCAAGGAAGAGGACTTTCAGCTGTTTCTGTCCCTGCTTGACGGGGACCGCTTCTACGGGAAGTTCCGCGACGGCGCGCGCCGTGAAGATGTCTCCGATCTCATGCGCCGCTTGGTCAAGGAGGAGCTGCTCAAGTTTGATGGCACGCGCCTGTTCCCGGAGCGTCGCGCGTACACCGCCAACTTCGATCTATCGAATGCGGAAGCTCTGCTCTACGCCAACGTCACCGAGTACGTCCGAACGGAGATGAATCGCGCAGAGAAGCTAGACGGCAAGACCAAGAACACCGTCGGCTTCGCGCTCACCCAGCTGCAACGCCGCTTGGCGTCCAGCCCAGCCGCGATCTACCAGTCCCTGCACCGGCGTCGCAAACGGCGAGAGGAAAAGCTCGAAGAGGCCAAGCTGGCGGAACGCGGCAACTGGATTGCTCAGACGCAGCCGGCCTATCGGATGGTCGCGATTGATATCCCCGACAACCTGGACGACGCCGAAGACGCCCTGACCGCAGAAGACTTCGAGACCGTCGCGGATCAGATCGTCGAGCAATCCTCGGCGGCGACCACCATCGTCGAGATGGAAGCGGAACTCGCGAGCCTGCGTGCGCTTGAGGCCGAAGCCAAGCGCCTGCACGACAGCGGTGAGGATCAGAAATGGCGCGAGCTATCGCAGATCCTTCAAGTTGATCCCTTGATGCGCGACGCCCACGGTCATCAGCGCAAGCTCATCATTTTCACCGAGCACCGCGACACACTGAACTATCTGAGCGACAAGATCGCCGGGGTACTGGGCCGACCGAGTGCGATCGTGCAGATCCACGGCGGCACCAAGCGCGACGAGCGCAGGCGCATACAAGAAGAGTTTCGCCAGAACAAAGACGTACAGGTTCTAGTGGCAACGGACGCCGCGGGCGAAGGCGTGAACCTGCAGAACGCCCACCTGATGGTCAACTACGACCTGCCCTGGAACCCCAACCGCCTCGAACAGCGCTTCGGACGCATCCACCGAATCGGCCAGCGCGAGGTCTGCCACCTGTGGAATCTGGTGGCGAAAGAAACCCGGGAGGGGGCAGTCTTCCAGCGCCTGTTCGAGAAGATCGAGATCGAGCGCAAAGCGCTGGGCGGACGTGTGTTCGATGTCCTCGGCGAGGCCTTCTCCAACACCTCGCTCAAAGACCTGTTGATGCGTGCGATTCGCTACGGCGAACGCGAGGACGTGCGGCAGCAGCTGTTCGAGGTCATCGACAACAGCCTGGATGCAAACCACCTCAAAGAGATCTTTCGCCGCAACGCGCTGGTCGAGGACCACATGGGCCTCGACACCCTGCATGCCATCAAGGAAGAGATGGATCGAGCGGAAGCTCGGAAGCTGCAGCCTCACTTCATCCGCGCGTTCTTTCTCAAGGCTTTCGAGCAGCTCGGCGGCGAGGCACGCGCTCGCGAAGCCGAACGCTATGAACTGCCGCACGTGCCCGCGCAGATCCGCGAGCGCGACCGCCAGATCGGCGCAACCCGCCAACCGGTGCTGCGCAGCTACGAACGTATCTGCTTCGAGAAGTCGCAGATGCGAGTCACTGCCCGCCCGCTTGCCGACCTAGTCCACCCTGCGCACCCACTCATGGGTGCCGTGATCGACCTGACCCTGGAAGCGCGCGAGTCGGCCTTGAAACAGGGCTGCGTTCTGATTGACCCGACCGACACCAGCTGCGAGCCACACCTGCTGCTGATCGTCGACCACGCCATTCGAGAGGGCAGCGCCGAGAGCGAGCGCATCATCTCGCGCCAGCTGCAGTTTCTCCGCGTGGCGCCCGACGGCAGCACTGGCTTCGCGGGTTGGGCCCCGCATCTGGATCTGCGCGCCGCCACCGATGCCGAAGCGCAACAGGTAGAGACCCTGCTGGCCGAAGCGTGGCTAAGCCAAGGCCTAGAGCGGCGCGCCCTCGACTGGGCCGGCGGCGAGTTGGTCCCGCAACACTTGAACGAAGTGCGCGAGCGCCGTCTTCGCCATGTCGACAAGGTTCGCAAGGCCGTGCATGAGCGGCTTACCAAGGAAATCAACCACCTCTCCCATCGCGCCATCACCCTGCAGGAGGACGTGCGCGCGGGCAAACAGCCGCGCATGCAGCCCGAGTTGCTGCGGCGTCGCGCGGAGGAACTGACCGCTCGGCTCGCAGCACGCGACAAGGCGCTGGAGGCTCAGAGCCATATCGTGTCGGTCACGCCGCGCGTGGTCGGCGGCGCCCTGGTGGTGCCGTCAGGTTGGTTTAAGCACGCCGAAAACCCCAGCACACTCCCGATGTTCACGGCTGACGCCGCGGCGCGCGCGCGCATCGAACGCATCGCGATGCAAGCCGTGATGGCGGCGGAGCGCGCCATGGGCCACGAGCCGCGCGACGACTCCGCCTTGAAGTGCGGCTACGACATCACCTCGCGCCAGCCGGCTCGAAGCGACCTGTTGCCCGACGACCGGCTGATCGAGGTCAAAGGCCGCGCCAAAGGGGCCACCACGATCACCCTGACCAAGAACGAGATCATCGCTGCGCTCAACAAGCCGACCCAGTACTGGCTGGCGATCGTGCTGGTGAACGAGGACGATTCCACCGAAGGGCCCTACTACCTGCAGGGCCCGGTGAGCCAGGCGCCAGACTGGGCAGAAGTGAGCAAGAACTTGGATATCTCCGACCTCCTGGAGCGCGCGCAGCTTCCCGAAGGCGTGCGGCATGCTTGAGCCTGCGACGCCCCATACACAGATGAGAGATGTTCCATGTACCTGAAGAAGGTCACGCTCAAGAACTTCCGATGCTTTGAGCACATCGACGTCGACCTGCATCCGCAGCTCACAGTGCTGGTCGGAGTGAATGGTGCAGGCAAGACCGCAATCCTCGATGGCATTGCCGTGGGCTTGGCGCCGATCTTGAGCCAGCTTTCGTCGGCCAACCAACGCCTGTCCACCGTCGGCGCGAAGATTCTGGATACCGACTTTCGACTGGTTCCCGCGGGAAGAAGAGGTAATAGCGAACGCTGGGTCGCCAGCGACTTCACCCAAGTCATCGTCGAGACCACTGAAGGCTTACGCTGGGACGAGTGGCGCGCCTCTGGCAAGAACAAACGCGCTGGTGCCGAAGAGCGCATCGGCCACAAACCTCTCTATGCGCGACTCTCCGAGATTTCTGAGAGCTTCAAGCGCCCTGTGCGAGAGCTTCTGCCGATCTGCGCCTACTACGGTGGCCAACGCGGGAGGATCGAGGAGCCGAAGCGGCTGCGGGAAAACAAGAACAACTACGATCATCCAACCTCGGCCTTGAGCAACGCACTCAACCCCTTGACCGATTTCCGCGAGATGCTGGCATGGTTTGATCGCGAGGAAGCGTCCGAGCTGCGCAAGAACAAGGGATTGAAACCTGAGCAATGGAAAGCCTCACTGGCCTTGGATGCCGTTCGAGAGGCGATCCGCCTGCTGCTCAACGACGACTACGGCAACCCCTACTTCAACGATCAGCATCGCTTCGTCGTCGTCTCGAAGACGAGTGAGACCCCACTCCGTGTCACGCAGCTGAGCCAGGGCTACCAGAGCATGCTCGCGCTCGGGATGGACTTTGCCCGGCGACTAGCGCTGGGCAACGATCACCTGGATATCAAAGACAACAAAGCCGCGGTTGACGATCTGTTGGAGCGACTGCAGCGCCTTGACCGATCGATGCCAGGACTCGGGACCGGCGTAGCCACCAAGTTCGCGCCTGCGGTGATGCTCATAGACGAGATCGATCTGCACCTGCACCCTGCCTGGCAGCAGCGGGTTCTGGCAGACCTGATGCGGGCGTTTCCAGGCACGCAGTTCATCGTGACCACACACAGTCCTCAAGTGCTGACCAGCGTTGACGCTGCGTGCATCCGCTTGATCCAAGAAGAGCCCGATCCAGAAACGGCAGGGCGCAGCTTCTCCATCCAGTCAGGTTTTGCGCAAACGAAGGGCGTCGCAAGCTCGGACTTGCTCGCGGAGATCATGGGCGTCAACCCCATCCCCGACCTTCCAGAAGCGCGGATGGTGTCGAGCTTCCACGCACTCATCCAACAGAACCTTCACAACACCAACGAAGGAGGCCAGCTGCGCGCGCGCTTGAGCGCCCATTTCGGTGATTCCCATCCCGTTCTCCGCGAGTGCGATCGCATGATTCGTCTGCAAGGCTTCAAGCAGAAACTTCCGCTACCGACGGGGCAAGACTGAATGCACCGCCTACATCGCGACCCGCTTGTACCTTCAGGCTTGGGTCGATATCGACATGGCGTCGACACTTGGGGTGGCGGCTGTCCCACCCAGCCGGAACGACAGGCCATCTGGGAAAAACTCGACGCGATGCAAGGCGAACGCTGTGCCTACTGCGAGGCACAGACTTCCGCAAACAACCGTCACATCGAACATTTCCGGCAACGCGGCCGCTTTCCGCAAGGCACGTTTGATTGGGCCAATCTGTTCGGCTCCTGCATGCGGTCGACAAGCTGCGGCAAGCACAAGGACTCGTGCGGGATGTACGACCCGCAACACCTGATCAAGCCCGATATCGAGGACCCAGAGCACTTTCTGGTGTTCGCACCAACCGGGGCGGTGTCGCCCCGAGAGGGGCTGTCGTCGGACGAGCTGAGAAGAGCGACCGAAACCATCCGTATCCTCAATCTGGATGCTGCGCTTGAACAGATTCGGCACCGCGAAGTCAGCGGCTATGTCCAGACGGCGGAGCAATTTGCGGAGTTCGCTGAGCACTTCCCCGAGACCGAGTGGATGCCCTTGCTGCAGCAGGAACTCCAGAACATCGAACACCTCCCCTTCGTGACCGCGATCCGGCACGTGCTGACGCGCCAGAGCCCATGACAGTTATCAGATCCCCCAAGAAGCTCATCGAAGTCGCGCTCCCTCTCGACGACATCAACGAGGAGGCCTCGCTCAGAAAGCGCAAGGCACCGGCCGGCTATCCGACTGCGCTGCACAAGTGGTGGGCCCAACGCCCGCCTGCGGCCGCCCGGGCGGTGTTGTTTGCGCAGATGGTGAACGATCCGGGCTACGAGTCAGGCGGTGGGTTCCAGCGGGGAGTCAACAAGAAGGAAGCTGCGATTCAGCGCGAACGGCTGTTCGACATCATTCGCAAACTGGTGCTCTGGGGCAATACCAATAACGAGGCTGTGCTAGACGCTGCACGCGAGGAGATTCGCAAGAGCTGGCGGGAAACCTGCAAGCTCAATGAAAAGCACCCGCGGGCGGCCGAGCTGTTCAACCCGAACACGCTGCCGGGCTTCTACGACCCTTTCGGCGGCAGCGGCGCGATTCCGCTTGAAGCGCAGCGGCTGGGCCTGGAAGCGCACGCCTCAGACCTCAACCCGGTGGCGGTGCTGATCAACAAGGCGATGATCGAGATCCCGCCGAAGTTCGCCGGCTGCGCGCCGGTGGGGCCGCTGCCGGCCAGCGAGAAGCAAGCCCGACTGCACGAGGACTGGTCCGGTGCCAAGGGCCTGGCTGAGGATGTGCGCCGCTATGGACACTGGATGCGCGAACAGGCCGAGCAGCGTATCGGCCACCTGTACCCGCGTATCGAAATCACCGCCGAGATGGCCGCGCAGCGGCCAGACTTGAAGCCGCTGGCGGGCCAGCAGCTCACCGTGATCGCCTGGCTGTGGGCGCGCACCGTGCGCAGCCCGAACCCGGCCTATTCGCAGGTCGAGGTGCCGCTGGCCTCGACCTTTCTGCTGTCAACCAAGGCAGGTAAAGAGGCCTGGGTGGAACCGATACTGAGCGGCAGCAGCTACCGGTTTGAAGTGCGAAGCGTGGCAGCGGGGCATGGCAAGCCGCCTGAGTCGGCCAAGGCCGGCACCAAACTCTCGCGCGGCGCCAACTTCCGCTGCGTGATGTCGGATACGCCAATCGAGTCGCAGCACATCTACGCCCAAGCCAACGCAGGCCGCATGGGCGCACGGCTGATGGCCGTCGTTGCCGAAGGCGCCCGCAGCCGTGTCTATCTGGACCCTAGCGAGGCGATGGAAGCCATCGCCAGATCCGCGCAGCCTACATGGCAGCCAGACGTACTGATGCCGGAGAACCCGCGCTGGTTCTCCCCACCCTTGTACGGGCTGAAGACGTTTGGCGACCTATTCACCCCCCGCCAGCTCGTCGCACTGACCACCTTCTCCGATCTCGTGGCCGAGGCTCGCGAGCGCATTCGCGCCGACGCTCTGCAAACCGGCATGGCTGATGACGGACGCGGGCTGGATGCCGGTGGTTCTGGGGCAACAGCATATGCAGAGGCTGTGGCCACCTATCTCGCTTTCGCAGCGAGCCGCGCTTACGACTACGGTTGCTCGATCGCAACCTGGCGGCCGAAAGACAATGCCATGCGCTCCGGCATGTCCAAGCAGGCCATTCCGATGACTTGGGACTTCGCTGAGGGCAACCCTTTCGGAGAGTCCAGCGCCGGGTTCGTCGAGTGCGCGACAGTCGTGTCCAAGGTCGTCGCGACCTCGCTTGCACCCCACAGCGGAAGCGCGGGCCATGCCCTACAAAGAAATGCCGCCGGGGCCTTCCCAGACGGCTGGGCGACACGTCCTGTTATCAGCACCGACCCGCCCTACTACGACAACATCGGATATGCGGACCTGTCTGATTTCTTCTATGTCTGCCTGCGTCGGATCCTGCGACAGCAATTTCCCAATCTTTTCTCCACCTTGGCGGTTCCAAAGGCAGAGGAGTTGGTTGCTACGCCCTATCGGCACGGTGGCAAAAAGGAGGCTGAGCAGTTCTTCTTGGCTGGCATGACCGATGCGATGCATCGAGTGGGGGAGTCGTCGCACCCTGCCTTTCCCATCACAATCTATTACGCGTTCAAACAATCCGAAACCAAGGACAAGGGCACAGCATCGACAGGATGGGAGACCTTCCTTGCCGCGGTGTTGCGCGCGGGCCTGTCGATCTCTGGCACCTGGCCCGTGCAAACGGAGGGGGACAACCGCCAGGTAGGGGTCGGAAACAACGCGCTCGCCTCCAGCATCATCCTGGTCTGCCGCCGCCGCGCCGACGATGCGCCGTCCATCTCTCGCAAGGACTTTTTGCGCGAGCTGAAAGACGAACTGGCCGAGGCCCTGGTGGCGATGCTCGGCGGCGAGGGCAATATCTCGCCGATCGCGCCGGTCGACTTGGCCCAGGCCGCCATCGGCCCCGGCATGGCGGTGTTTTCGAAGTATTCCGCTGTGCTCGAAGCCAATGGCGAGCCAATGAGCGTGCACACCGCGCTGACCCTGATCAACAAGCAGGTCGACGAAGCGCTGGGCGGCGAGAACTTCGACGCCGACACCAACTTTTGCCTCGGCTGGTTTCAGGATGTCGGCTGGTCGGCCGGCGAATTCGGAACCGCGAACGTGCTGGCCCAAGCGAAGGCGACATCGGTGCTCGCGGTCGAGCAGGCCGGGGTGATCACCGCCAAGGGCGGCAAGGTCAAGCTGCTGAAACCCGCCGACTACCCCACCGACTGGGACCCGCAGCACGACAATCGCACCCCTGTTTGGGAAGCCCTGCACCAGCTCGTGCGCGCGCTGAACCAGGGCGGCGAATCCGCCGCTGGCCGCCTGCTGGCGCGCATGCCCGAACGCAGCGCCGACATCCGCCGGCTGGCGTACTGGCTGTACACCCTGTGCGAGCGCAAGGGCTGGGCCGAGGATGCGCGCGGGTATAACGAACTGGTCACGGCCTGGCATGCGATTGAGGCGGCGTCGCATGAGGCGGGGCCGATCCACGCGCAAACTGCATTCGATCTCTGAGGGCGAACCTATGCTGAGCGAACTGTACGTTTCCCAGTTCACCGTGTTTCGGGATGCCAAGTTCCGATTCTCGGAAGGCTTGAACGTGATCGTGGGCGACAACGGCACCGGCAAGACGCACCTGCTCAAGCTGGCCTATCTGTTTGGCCGCGCGTGGCCCGACTTGCAATCCAAACGGCTGCGGGTGACGCAAAAAAGTGCCGAGGCCTACCTGGCCGAGCGCCTGGCGGGCCTGTTTCGTACGTCCGACCTGGGCTTGTTGATCCGCAAGGGCCACAAGAACGGCGCGCGCCTGAAGGCCAATGTCCACGGTCACATCCCCACGGTCTCGGTGCGAACGGCGAATGAACCGGCGCCGACATCACCCGGGCTGCTCGAAGCCATGCCGTGGACAGTTGTGATCAAACGCGCGCAGGGCGTGGGTGCCTTGAGCACGGAAGTTCTGCCCGAGGTGGTGCCCGACTCGGCCGCGAACAACGCCTTTCTGCCGCGCCAGGTCTTCGTGCCCAGCAAGGAGATGGTGTCCCTGTTCAAGGGCCTGATCGGTCTGTTCGAAACCTATCGCGACTTTCCGCTGGACGATACGTATCGGGACCTGGCGGTTGCGATGTCCACCCTGGAACCGCGCGAGCCTTCGCCGCTGCTGCTCGGTGTCACCCAGGATATCCAGCGACTGCTGGGGGGCCACTTGAAGCTGGAGCAGGATGAGCTGGTGTTCGTGCAGGAGGATGGTTCTCGACTGCTCTCGCAGCTCCTCGCCGAAGGCCATCGCAAGTTGGCGATGCTGGTCTATCTGCTGCGCAACGGTCTGATCGAGCCGGGCAGCACGCTGTTCTGGGATGAGCCCGAAGCCAACCTGAACCCGTCGGCCGTCAAGCTGCTGATCCGGGCCTTGCATCTGTTGTCGGACCGGGGGGTGCAGGTAATCCTCGCCACCCACAGCCTGTTTCTGCTGCGCGAAGTGGAGATTCTGCAGGGCTCGTCCAAGACTGCCGTTGGACCACGCCCCCGCTACTTCAGCCTGGGGCTGGGGCGCCAGGGCGTTGAAGTCAGCCAGGGTGAGGACATTGCCGAGGTCGATCCCTTGGTGCTGCTGGACGAGAGCCTGAAACAGAGCGATCGCTATCTGGAGTCCAGCCGATGACCGCGGTTGTGGATGTCGATGGGGTTCGGTTGACAGTACCGAGCGGCTGGTGGATCTGGAAGTACGACGACTCCGCCTTCCATCGCAATCAGTTCCAGAGCTTTGCGGGTGGCTCCAAGGCCATGGACGCCGTTGCGCTTGGCGGGGGTGTGCTGTGGCTGGTCGAGATCAAGGACTACCGCCGAAGCCGCCGCAGCAAGCCGAGCACCGTTTTTGCAGAGGTCGCCGCAAAGGTGAAGGCGACGCTGGCGGGGCTGGCCGCTGCACGTGTGCGCGCGAATGATCCGGCTGAGCGTGCTTTCGCTGAGCAGGCTTTAGATTGCCAGGACATCCGCATCGCGGTGCAGCTGGCCCAGCCGACCAGCCCGTCGCGCCTTTTCCCACAGGTGGTCGATCCGGTCGACGCACGGATACAGCTGCGACGCGAGGTGCGCGCGGTGGATGCGCATGCAGAGTGCATCGTCGGCGATATCAACTCTCCACGCTTGCCGTGGACAACTCAGCTTTAGGGGCCGCTGTGAACTTGAAACCCTGGCGCGAAATCGCCGTCCCCCACGAAGATGTGCTCAAAGGCACCTTCCAGCAGGCCGAGTTCGCGGCCGATATCACCCGCGTGTTCGAGGGCTCGGCGACGGCCGAGTACCAAGACCCGGTGTTGTTCTTCCAGCGCACCTACATCACCGAAGGCATGCGCCTGCTGTTGGACTCGGTGGTGCGGCGACTGGCGGGCCGCGGCGGTGATCCGGTCATCCAGCTGCAGACTGCGTTTGGCGGCGGCAAGACGCACACTATGCTGGCGGTGCTGCATCTGGCCCAAGGCACGGTGGCGGCGCATGAGTTGTCCGGGGTCGCAGCGATACTTGAGTCAGCGGGCCTCGATTCGCTACCGAAGGCGAAGGTCGCTGTGCTGGATGGCACGCGGCTAGCGCCGAACCAGCCGCGCAAGGTGGACGGGCACAGCATCCGGACCTTGTGGGGCGAACTTGCCTGGCAGTTGGGCGGCGCGGCGGGCTATGCGCAGGTGGCGGACTCCGACGCTTCGGGCACCTCGCCGGGCAAGGATGTGCTGACCGCGCTGATCGCAGGCGCGGCGCCTTGCGTGGTGCTGCTGGACGAGATGGTGGCCTACATCCGCCAGTTCGAAGATGGCAAGTCGCTGTCGGGCGGCAGCTTCGGTTCGAACCTTTCGTTCATCCAGGCATTGACCGAAGCGATGAAGGCCGTGCCCGATGCGGTGCTGCTGGGTTCGCTGCCGGAATCGCATCGGGAAACCGTCGACCAGCAGGGCATCAAGTCGCTGCAAGCGCTGGAGCACTACTTCGCGCGTGTGCAGGCGCTGTGGAAGCCGGTTGCCACCGAGGAGGCGTTCGAGATCGTACGCCGCCGATTGTTCGCCCACATCAACGACCGTGCCGCCGCTGATGCGACGTGCAGGGCGTTCGCCGATCACTATGTGACGCATGCGGCTGATCTGCCGGGCGAGACGCAGGAAGGCGCTTACCTGCGGCGCATGCAGGCCGCCTATCCCATTCATCCGGAAGTGTTTGAGCGGCTGTACACCGACTGGTCCACCTTGCCAAATTTTCAGCGCACTCGCGGCGTGCTGAAGCTGATGGCGAAGGTGATTCATCGCCTTTGGCAAGACGGCAATCAGGATCTGTTGCTGATGCCGAGTAGCCTGCCGCTGTACGACGGGCCGGTGCGCACCGAGCTGACCAATTACCTGCCGCCAGGCTGGGACCCGGTGCTGGAGCACGATGTCGACGGCGAGCGCGCGGAACCGACCGAGCTGGACCTGCGCGAGCCTCGCTTCGGCGCGGTTCAAGCCTGCCGGCGAGTGACGCGCTGCATCTTCCTGGGCAGCGCTCCGACGGGGACGAGCACGCTTGCAAAGGGTCTCGAAACCGAGCGGGTCGTGCTCGGTTCGCTGCAGCCTGGGCAAGCACCCCATGTGTATCGCGATGCGCTGGGACGCCTCGAATCGCGTTTGACCTTTTTGAACAAGGGCAACAACCGCTGGTGGCTGGACGTGCGCCCCAACCTTCGCCGCGAGATGGAGGAGCGCAAACGACGCTTTGGCGATGGCGAGGTGGTCGATGCGGTGCGCGATGCGGTGCAGCGCGTTATGGGCCAGGTATGCGTCGAGGGCGTGCACTACTTCACGCCGTCTGCTGACGTGCCCGATGACTGGTCGCTGCGTCTGGTGATCTTGGGCCCGAACACGGCTTGGACCCGCTCGGGCCCGAACCCGGCACGCGATGCGGCGATCGCGATCCTTCGCGAGCGCGGCGGACAGCCGCGACAGAGACAGAATCGACTGCTGTTTCTCGCGGCAGACTCAGATCAGATCATGCATCTGAAAGACACGGTGCGTGCCTTGCTGGCCTGGCAGAGCATCGAATCGGATATTCGCGAGCTCCGCTTGAACCTCGACGCGCTGCAGACACGCCAAGCGACCCAGAATCGCGAGCAATCACGCGATACCGTGCACCGTTTGGTGCGTGACACGTTCAAGTGGCTGGTTGCACCCAGCCAGTCCACCAAGCGGGACGGCAGCTTGGGAGATGTCGAGTGGGAGGCCTTTGCGCTCAACCCAGCAGCGCCGGGCATTGGCAGGGAAGTCGACCGAGCCTTGGTGGAGAACGAGTTGGTCATCAACGAGTGGGCGCCCGTGCACCTGCACAATCTGCTGAAGGCTTGGTTCTGGAAAGACGGCGCGGCAGAAGTATCGGCGCTGGATGTGTGGCAGAAGATGTGCAGCTACATCTACTTGCCGCGGCTGGCCAAGTCCACGGTGATGCAAACCACCATCGCAGCCGGGGCGACCAGCCGAGACTTCTTCGGCTTGGCAACTGACAAGCTCGATGGCGCCTATCGGGGATTCGTGTTCGGCAAGGCAACCACACCCTTTCTCGACGCACTGCTTCTCATTGAACCCAGACATGCGGCTGCCTACGAGGAAGCGACTCGCGTGCCGCCGGCCGAGCCGGCGCAGCCCTCCGAAGCGCCGCAAGGTCAGCCGGGATCGCACACGCCTACGACAACCACGGCGAACACATCGACGACTGCGCCAAAGCAGGTGGTAACGCGCTTCTATGCCACTGCTGAGTTGGACGCGGTGACCGCTTCGCTCAAGTTCTCGACCATTGTCTCTGAGCTGGTGGAGCTCTTCAGCGCGACCCACGGAACCAAGGTTCGCATCCGCGTGGACATCGAGGCCGAGGACCCGCGAGGCTTCGGAGACGGCGTGGTTCGCGCAGCGAAGGAAAACAGCAAAGTGCTGGGGATGAAGACGTCGGAGTTTGAGTAGTTCCGCGATTCTTCGCCGATCGCTGAGAGCTCGACTCGCGAAAGTCTAGCCAAGCCAGTTTCATCGGCTACGGACTCGCCGTAGGGCGAGCCCGTAGCTGCCCGGGTTTAGCTACGCATGGGACCCGTCACTCATCCAACGTCAACAACGAAGCATTCCCCCCCGCCGCCGTCGTGTTGACGGTCAGCGTGCGCTCGGTGGTGAAGCGCAGCAGGTAGTGCGGGCCGCCGGCTTTGGGGCCGGTGCCGGACAGGCCTTCGCCGCCGAAAGGCTGGACGCCGACGACGGCGCCGATCTGGTTGCGGTTGACGTAAGTGTTGCCGACGCGCACCTGCTTGCTGATCTTGTCGATGGTTTCGTTGATGCGCGAGTGGATGCCGAGGGTGAGGCCGTAGCCGGTGGCGTTGATGGCCTTGATCACGCCGTCGAGGTCATTGCCCTGCCAGCGCAGCACGTGCAGCACCGGGCCGAACACTTCGCGCTTCAGCGTCGACAGGCTGGGGATCTCGTAGGCGCGGGGGGCGAAGTAGGTGCCGTGGCTGCAGCCCTCGCCGAGCGGTGCGCTGGCGATGCGCTTGGCCTCTGCGTCCATGCGCGCGGCATGGGCGTCGAGAATGCCCTTGGCCTCTTCGTCGATGACCGGGCCGACGTCGGTGCTGAGCAGGCCGGGGTCGCCGACTTTCAGCTCGGCCATCGCGCCGGCCAGCATGTGGATCACCTTGTCGGCGATGTCGGCCTGCACGAACAGCACGCGCGCGGCCGAACACCGTTGCCCTGCAGAACCGAATGCGCCGCTGATGGCGTCCTTCACCAGCTGCTCCGGCAGCGCGGATGAGTCGGCGATCAGCGCGTTCTGGCCGCCGGTTTCGGCAATCAGCACGCCGATCGGGCCGTCGCGTTCGGCCAGGGTGCGGTTGATCAGGCGCGCGACGTCGGTGGAGCCGGTGAAGGCCACGCCAGCGATGCGCGGGTCGCGGGTCAGCGGTGCGCCGACCGTGGGGCCGTCGCCGGGGACCAGCTGCAGTACGTCCTCGGGCACGCCGGCCTCGTGCAGCAGTTTGACTGCGGCGTGCGCGATCAGGGTGGTTTGTTCTGCCGGCTTCGCAATCACCGCATTGCCGGCGACCAGCCCTGCCACCACCTGGCCGATGAAGATCGCCAGCGGGAAGTTCCACGGGCTGATGCAGACGAACACGCCGCGGCCGTGCAGGTGCAGGGTGTTGCTCTCGCCGGTCGGGCCGGGCAGCACTTCCGGCTGGTTGAACAGGCGCCGGCCCTGCACTGCGTAGTAGCGGCAGAAGTCGACCGCCTCACGCACTTCGGCAATACCGTCAGCCAGCGTCTTGCCGGCCTCGCGGGTGGCGAGTGCCATGAACTCGGGCATGCGCTGTTCCATCAGCTCGGCGGCGTGCTCGATGATCTTGGCGCGTGAGGCCGCCGGCAGTGCGTCCCAGCCGGGCTGGGCCTGTTCGGCATTGGTGATGGCGCGTTCGACCGTCGCCGCGTCGGCGGCCTGCCAACGGCCCAGCTGTTGGC
The DNA here is from genome assembly GCF_044377145.1 of Aquimonas sp. NCBI lineage: Bacteria > Pseudomonadati > Pseudomonadota > Gammaproteobacteria > Lysobacterales > Lysobacteraceae > Aquimonas > Aquimonas sp. The sequence goes on along the minus strand of NZ_JBILJQ010000027.1, from coordinate 33,231 downwards.
GGCGGTCCGACGGCGAGCGCACCTCGAACCACTCGCCGCTGCTGTTCGCGCCCGGCACCAGCGGCTTGACCTCGATCGGGAACTTGAGCGCATTCATGCGCTCGGCCAGGGCGCGCAGCGCGTTGTCGTCGGCGAGGTTGATGCCCATGGAGTTGGCTCGTTCGGTTCCGTACAGGTGGAGAGGCAGGGGAATGCGCGGATGCGCGGCATTGGCGAAACCGCGCACCGTTTCGGTGGGGTCGGCGACCAGATCCAGCGGGCTGATCGCGGGATCGGTGATGCGATTGACGAAGCTGGAGTTGGCGCCGTTCTCCAGCAGGCGGCGGACCAGATACGGCAGCAGATCTTCATGGCTGCCGACCGGCGCGTACACGCGGCAGGGCACGTTCAGGCGATCCGGGCCGATCACTTCGGCGTAGAGGTCATCGCCCATGCCGTGCAGCTTCTGGAACTCGAAGCGTGGCGGCGCGGTGGGCTCGACCGCGCCCAGCATGCCGAGCGCCATCTGGTGGATGGCGGCGATGGTGTGGGCATTGTGCGAGGCGAACATCGGGTACAGCGCATCGATGGTAGCGAGCATGCGGCGCGCGCAGGCGAGATAGCTCAGGTCGGTATTCGGCTTGCGGGTGAACACCGGATAGCCGGCCTGGCCTTCGACCTGGGCGCGCTTCACTTCGGCATCCCAGTAGGCGCCCTTGACCAGGCGCATCGGAATGCGGCGGCCGGCTTTGCGGGCGGCCTCGGCGACCAGATCGATCACCTGCGGCGCGCGCTTCTGGTAGGCCTGCACGGCCAGACCATAGCCCTGCCAGCCGTCCAGCGAGGGATCGGCGAACACCTGCAGGATCAGGTCGAGGCTGAGTTCGAGCCGGTCGGTTTCTTCGGCATCGATCGTGAAGCCGATGCCTTGCGCGCGCGCCAGCTGGGCCAGCTGCAGCACACGCGGGGCGAGTTCGCCCAGCACCCGCGCGCGCTTGCCGTGCTCGTAGCGCGGGTGCAGGGCCGAGAGTTTCACCGAGATGCTAGGTGCGTCGAACACATCGGCAAACGGGCCGGTGCTGCCGATGGCCAGAATCGCCTTGCGGTAGGCCTCCAGATAGCGGTCGGCATCGGCCTGGGTCAGCGCGCCTTCGCCGAGCATGTCGTAGCTGTAGCGGTAGCGCGCGTTCTCGCCTTTCTTGCTGCGCTTGAGGGCTTCCTCAATGGTCCGCCCCATCACGAACTGGTGGCCCATGATCTTCATCGCCTGCCGCACCGCCAGTCGCACCACGGGTTCGCCGGCGCGGCCGACGAGACGCTTCAGCGCGCCGACAAAATTGCCGCGGGTTTCCTCGGCCAGGCCGACCATGCGCCCGGTCAGCATCAGGCCCCAGGTGCTGGCGTTGACGAACAGCGAATCGCTCTGGCCGACATGCTTGCCCCAGTCGGCATCGCCGAGCTTGTCGCGGATCAGGCGATCGGCGGTCTCGCTGTCGGGGATGCGCAGCAGGGCCTCGGCCACGCACATCAGCAGCACGCCTTCCTCGGAGGAGAGGTCGTACTCGCGCATGAAGGCCTCGATCGCGCCCTGGTCCTGGGCGCGTTTGCGCACACGCTCGACCAGGTCAACAGCAGTGGCCTGCACGCGTGCTCGGGCATCGGCATCGAGCTGGATTTCGGCCAGCAGGGCGCGCACATGCTGATCTTCATCGCGCAGCCAGGCGGCAGTGAGGGCAGCGCGCAGCGGAGTGCTGGCGGCCGGCAGTTCCGGGGTCAGGATGGGGGTGTTCACAGGCAACCTTGCAGGGGCTTGAAGCCGCCACACCGGAACGGCGCAGCAGGGCCTGCGTAGTCTAGGGGCGCTGCCGCGAGTGCGGAAGCGTATGGATGGAGAGCCGGGATTCGGGATTCGGGATTCAACTTGCCAAGCAGCCACATGTTGAACCCACGAGGCTTCGCTGAAGCCACACGCAGCGCCAGAGCGCGCTGCGTGTGGGCAAGCCGTCGAACTGCACTCCGCGAGCTTCGAATCCCGAATCCCGAATCCCGAATCCCGAATCCCGAATCCCGAATCCCGATTCCCGATTCCCCGCTTACCGCCTCCGCCCCGAAATCCGCACCCAGTCCTCGCGGCGATCCACGCGCAGGTCGGTGAAGTCCGGGGCGTAGCGCAGCAGCAGCTCGTCCTCCTGCCCATCGAGGATGCCGGACAGGGCGATCAGGCCACCGGGTGCGCAGCGCGCGGCTAGCAAGGGTTCGAGTTCATCCAGCGCGACGGCGAGAATGTTCGCGACCACCACCGGGTACTGCGCGGCGGGTTCGTCCTCGGGCATGTAGACGGCGATACGCGCGCCGAAGCCGTTGCGCTCGGCGTTGTCGAGGGTGGCGGTCAAGGCCTGCGGGTCGTTATCGACGCCGACCGCGCGCTCGGCGCCAAGCACCAGCGCCGCCAGCGCCAGCACGCCCGAGCCACAGCCGAAATCGAGCACCGTCTTGCCAGCGAGATCCAGCCCGTCCAGCCAGGCCAGGCACAGCGCCGTGGTCGGATGGGTGCCGGAGCCGAAGGCCATGCCCGGGTCCAGGCGAACGATCGCCAGTTCGGGGTCCGCCGGCGGCTCGATGTTCCAGGGGTAGACCCAGGTCCGGCGGCCGAACTGCATCGGCTGGTACTGATCCATCCAGGCGCGCTCCCAGTCCTGGTCCGCCACCTGCTCGAACTCGACGCTGTCGGAAACTTCCGCCGGCACCCGCTCGGCCAGCGCCTCGTGCAGGGCGTCTTCGTCGGCGTCGGTCTCGAACAGCGCCTCCAGCACGATCTCGCCCCACAGCGGCATCTCGCCGACGCCGGGCTCGAAAATCGCCTGTTCATCCGGCGCATCGGCATGCGCATCGTTCAGCGTCACAGCAAGTGCGCCGAGCTGCTCCAGCGCGTCTTCGACGGCGGGCTGCTGGGCCAAGGTGCAGGTCAGGCGGAGTTTGAGGTGGGGCATCGGCGATCCGGTTTGAAACAGGTCAATCAAACATTGGGTGGGTCTTGGCCCACCGTGGGCGGCCCCTCGCCAGGCGACGCGAACCTTGCTCGGAGGCGTGGCCGAGGGTGGTCGTGTCGCCCCCGTGCGGGCGGCGGCGCGCGTGGCAGCAATGCATGACCAGCGCGGCAGCAAATGGTCCGTTGGGCAACCTTCCGCGGGGCGATCTGCGCGGTGGGTCAGGACCCACCCTATGGGTTTGGACAGGCTTGCGCTGACCTGTTGCGGCGAGGTCGAAGCTGCGGGATCCCGGCTGCGAGGCTCAGCCCAACCCGATCCCCTTCTCCTTCAACAGCGCCAGCTTTTTCTCAAGGTAATGAATGTTGGCGCCGCCGGCCTGGAAGCCGCTGTCGGCCATGATCCGCTGCTGCAGGGGGACATTGGTCTTGATGCCGTCGACGACCATTTCGGACAGGGCCACGCGCATGCGGGCGATGGCCTGGGCGCGGTCGGCGCCGTGGACGATCAGTTTGCCGATCATCGAGTCGTAATTCGGCGGCACGCGATAGCCCTCGTAGATGTGGGTATCGACGCGCACGCCGGGGCCGCCCGGGGCGTGGAAATGTTTGATCAGGCCCGGCGAAGGCATGAAGCTCTCGGGGTCTTCGGCATTGATGCGGCACTCGATCGCGTGGCCGCGCAGGACGATGTCCTCCTGCCGGATCGACAGCTTGTGGCCGGCGGCGATCAGCAGCTGTTCGCGGACCAGATCGATGCCGGTCACCAGCTCGGTCACCGGGTGCTCGACCTGGATGCGGGTGTTCATTTCGATGAAGTAGAAGCGGCCGTCTTCGTACAGGAACTCGAAAGTGCCGGCGCCGCGGTAGCCGATGCGGATGCAGGCGTCGACGCAGGTCGCGCCGATCTGCGCGCGCTGTTCCTCGGTGATGCCGGGCGCGGGGGCTTCTTCAACGACCTTCTGATGCCGACGCTGCATCGAGCAGTCGCGCTCGCCGAGGTGGATCGCATTGCCCTGGCCGTCGGCCAGCACCTGGATCTCGACGTGGCGCGGGTTCTCGAGGAATTTCTCCATGTAGACCATGTCGTTGCCGAAGGCCGCCTTGGCCTCGGCGCGGGTGGTCGAGATGGCGTTGTTGAGCGCGGCTTCGGAGTGCACCACGCGCATGCCGCGCCCACCGCCACCACCGCTGGCCTTGATGATCACCGGAAAACCAATCTCGCGCGCGATGCGGATGTTCTCCACGCCATCATCGCCGAGCGGGCCGCCGGAGCCGGGCACACAAGGCACACCGGCCGCCTTCATCGCCCTGATCGCTTCGACCTTGTCGCCCATCAGGCGGATGGTCTCGGCCTTGGGCCCGATGAAGATGAAACCCGACTGCTCGACGCGCTCGGCGAAGTCGGCGTTCTCGGACAGAAAACCGTAGCCGGGATGGATGGCCTGGGCGTCGGTGACTTCGGCCGCGGCGATCAGCGCCGGCACATTGAGATAGCTGTCGGTGGCCGGCGCCGGGCCGATACACACCGACTCATCCGCCATCGCGACGTGCTTGAGATTGCGATCAACCGTGGAGTGCACGGCGACCGTCTTGATGCCGAGGGCGTGGCAGGCGCGCAGGATGCGCAGCGCGATTTCACCTCGGTTGGCGATTACGACTTTATCTAGCATTTGAGGGCCGGGAATCGGGAATCGGGAATGGGGAATCGTTCAGAGCGGCTCAGCCGCGGTCTGGACGTTCGAGTGCGTTCATCAGGGCGGTCAGCTTGGCGAAGCACCGGTCAATCAGATCGGACACCGCTTCATTCGGGCTCGCGAGCTTGAGTCTTTCCGCAATCTGTACGTGGGTGTCGACCTCGGAAAGTGAGCCTCGCGCGATCGACAGAAAACGCAGGTATTCCGGCGTCGATCTGCGCGCTGCGCCTTCCGCGATGTTTGCGGGAACGCTGACGGCCGCACGACGAATCTGCGAGACCAGACCAAAGCGCTCGGAATCAGGAAACTGGGAGGAGAACCGGTAGACCGCTTCCACGAGGTCCATGGCATCCCGCCAGACCTCCAACCGCTCGTGCGGCCGCTTGGACGATTCCCGATTCCCCACTCCCGACTCCCGGCGCTTCAGCCGATCACAAACATCGGCTCATCGAACTCCAGCGGCTTGCCGCTCGACACCAGCACCGCCAGCACGGTGCCGGCGACGTCGGCTTCGATCGGGTTGAACATCTTCATCGCCTCGATGATGCCGAGGGTTTCGCCGACCTTGACCGCCTGGCCGAGCTTCACGAACGGCGGGGCGTCGGGGTTGGGCGAGGCGTAGAAGGTGCCGACCATCGGCGAGCGCACCACGTGGCCATCGGGGAGTGCGGCGCTGGCGCTGCCCTTCACGCTGCCGGTGGCGGCTTCGGTCGGCGACACCAGACCTTGTGCGGGCAGTGGCGCCGCGGCGCGGGGGGCTTCGAGGTAGACCGGGGCGGGGGCCGGCGCGGTACGCGGTGCACGCGACAGTCGCACCGATTCCTCGCCTTCGCGGATTTCGATCTCGGTCAGGTTCGACTCTTCCAGCAGATCGATCAGTTTCTTGATCTTGCGCAGATCCATGCAGTCCTCGTTCGCTTGATGCCCGCGGCGGCGGGGGTGTAAGGGTTCAGCTCGCGCCCAGCCGCGACAGCGCGGCGCTCAGCGCAAGCCGATAACTTTCGGCACCGAAGCCGGTGATCACGCCGACCGCGATGTCCGACAGATAGGAGTGCTGGCGGAACGGCTCGCGGGCGTGCACGTTCGACAGGTGCAGCTCGATGAAGGGAATCGCCACCCCGGCCAGGGCGTCGCGCAGGGCGATGCTGGTGTGGGTGTAGGCGCCCGGGTTGATCAGGATGAACTGGGTGCCATCAATACGCGCGGCGTGCACGCGCTCGATCAGGGCGTGCTCGGCATTGGAGTGGAAACAGTGCAGCACATGCCCCGCGCCTTCAGCGCGGGTGCTAAGGTCGGCTTCGATCTCGGCCAGCGTGGTGCGGCCATAGACTTCCGGCTCGCGTGTGCCGAGCAGGTTCAGGTTCGGGCCGTTGATCAGCAGCAGTGCCGCCACGCGTAGATCCTTTGGAGCAATCCGTCGGCGACGGGCCGCGTAGTGTGCGCGTGAAGTCCGCACACTGTCCAGCCGATACCCGCGCGTTGGCGGGAGATCGCCGGTGTTTGAATTTTGGCGCTTGTTGAACAGAGTCTGCAGCGGCCAACTCAGCCGCGGCGCCAGAAAGTTTCCATCTCGATGAAGGTGAAGCTGGCCGACCATGTGATCAACACGAAACCGGTCAGCGCCTCGGTGCCGACCAGGAAACGGATTGGACCGATGGGCGCCAGATCGCCAAACCCCACCGTGGTGAAGCTCGCCGCGGAGAGATAGATCGAGTCAAGCAGACCCGAATAGCCCATTCCGCTCAGATGGCCGGCCCCGGGCACTTGCATCAACAGCCACAGCGCCAGCCCGAACAGCCATATCTCGGCCACATGGATGAGCAGCAGGGCGTAGACGCCGTACAGGACCTTGCGGCGACGCTGGATCTCGAGCTTGCGCAGCCGTGCCGACAGCCAGACCAGCGCCTCGTAGTGCAGCAGCACGCACAGCGACACGACTGTGAGCGTGGCTGCCACCACCAGCGTATTGACACCCCAGTCCGCGTACATCCGGCCTCCCGCGCCGCCCGAGCGCATCCTACGCCGCAGCCGGGACCTGTGGCGGGCGCTGGCGGCGGATCCGCTTGCTACCATCGGCGCCCCATCCATCTGGAGAACCCGCGCATGCGAATTTCACTGCTTGCGGCCAGCCTGCCGCTCGCCCTGGGCCTGGCCGCCTGCTCGTCCGAAGCTCCGCCGAGCGCCGAGCCGGCTGCGGCAGCACCCGCTGCCACGGAAGCACCGGCAGCCGTGGCCACGACGTCCGCACCCAGCAGTCACAGCTTCGAGGCGGCGATCACTCCGGGCGACTATGCCGAACACGTGCGCGTTCTCGCCTCCGACGAGTTCGAGGGCCGCGCGCCGGGCAGCCCCGGCGAGAAGAAGACCATCGAGTATCTGCAGAAAGAATTCGAGCGCCTCGGCCTGCAGCCGGGCAACAACGGCAGCTGGTTCCAGACCGTACCGATGGTGGCGACCACCACCGACCCCAGCGCGAGCCTGGGCTTCAAGGTCGGCGAGACCGAGATCAAGCCGGCCTACGCCACCCAAATGGTGATCGGCACCCGCACCGGCGCACCGGAATCGAACCTGGCGGACAGCGAAGTGGTGTTCGTCGGCTACGGCGTCAATGCGCCGGAGCTGGGCTGGAACGACTACGCCGGGCTCGACGTCAAGGGCAAGACCGTGGTCATGCTGATCAACGACCCGGGCTTCCACACCGATGACGAGAGCCTGTTCGAAGGCAAGCGCATGACCTACTACGGGCGCTGGACCTACAAGTTTGAAGAGGCCGCCCGCCAGGGTGCGGCGCTGGCGATCATCGTCCACGACGACGCCGGTGCGGCCTACCCGTGGGAAGTGGTGCAGAACGGCTGGACCGGCGCGCAGTTCGACCTGCCGGTCAGCGTCGACCCCGAGCCGCGCCTGCCGCTGCAGGGCTGGATCAGCGGCCCCAGCGCCGAGCAGCTGTTCAGCGCCGCCGGCCAGGATTTCAGCGCCCTGCGCACTGCCGCCAGCCAGCGTGGTTTCACCGCCGTGCCGCTGAATGCCACCGCCAGCGCGGCGGTCAAGAGCAGCGTGCGTGAAGGCAAATCGGAGAACGTGCTGGCGATGCTGCCGGGCGCGCAGCAGGCGGAAGAGGCCGTGGTCTATATGGCCCACTGGGACCACCTGGGCCGCAGCTTCCAGCCCGGCGCCGACCAGATCTACAACGGCGCGATCGACAACGCCACCGGTGTGGCCGGTGTGCTGGAGATCGCCGAGAAGTTCGCCACCGGCCCGAAGCCGGCGCGCTCGCTGCTGTTCCTGATTGTCACCCTGGAAGAATCCGGCCTGCTCGGCTCCAAGTACTACGTCGGCAACCCGGTGATTCCGCTGCACAAGACCGTGGCGACGATCAATCTGGATGCGATGAGCGTGATCGGCCGCACCCGTGATTTCACCGTGGTCGGTTTCGGCAGCTCCGAGCTTGAGGACATCCTGCGCCCGATCGCCGAAAGCCAGAGCCGCGTGCTGCAGCCGGAGTCGGCGCCACAGGGCGGCTTCTACTTCCGCTCCGATCACTTCAACTTCGCCAAGGCCGGCGTGCCCTCGCTGTACGCCAAGGGCGGCGTCGATCACGTCGAGAAGGGCGAAGAGCACGGCAAGGCGCTGGCCGCCGACTACACCGCCAACCGCTACCACAAGCCCGGCGACGAGTTCGACCCGAACTGGGACCTGGCCGGCGTGATGGAAGACCTCGAAGCCCTGTACGGCGTCGGCAACCAGCTGGTCACCAGCGAAGCCTGGCCGAACTGGTACCCGACCAGCGCCTTCAAGGCCGCGCGTGAGGCCTCGCTGGAGGCAGGCAACGCCAGCGCGCCGCCCGAGCACGCGCAGTAAGCCGCGCGCTTCAAGCTGCGACACACAAACCGGGCCCACGTGGCCCGGTTTGTGTTTGGGGCTTCAAGGTGCGAAGGATCGATCGTTCCGAGGGGGTCCAACACTCATCGTCGGGCGACGCGAACGGCAGCCCGGATGCACGCGTCGGAGTCATGAGGACAGACTCCCGAGAGCCGGCAGCGACTGAGCCGATCAGATGGCCAGGCATCAGCGCACGACTCGCGATACAGACCCTGCAGTCGCTCAGCCCTCAAACCCATCCGCAAAAACCCCGACCGGGCGATCCACCCGCAGCTCGACCAGCGCGCTGGCGCTGGCGGCGATCTGCGAGATCACCACGACTTCGAACGCGGTCGGCGTGCCCAGTCCGTGGGGGCGAGGCTGCATGGGTGTGCCGGCGCCGTCGACGGTCGCAAGCCACGGAGACTCGGCCGGCGGCAGGCGCAGCCACAGTGAGGCGCCCTGCACCGGCACGTCGCCGAGGTTGTCGACCTGCAGGCGCAGGCGGAAGGCGTCGGACTCAAGCACCTGCACGCGCAAGTCTTCGCGGCGCAGCCACCACTCGAGGATGTCGTCGAGCCGCGCCAGCCACAGGTCGCCGCGGTCGCGGGCGTCGCGCAGCATCGCCTCCACGCGCGGCAGCTCGTTCTCGATCACCCACGGGTGGGTGATCCAATTGAACAGGCCACGACGGCTGGCGATGAAGGCCAGTTTGTCGCGCAGCAGAACTTCCCACTCGGCGCCGGACAGGCCCATTTCGACCATCAGGCGATAGTCCATCAGCGATGACGGCGGCAGCTCCCAGACTTCGCCGGTGAACCAGGGCAGGCTCCACTCGCTCCAGACGTCCTGATCGCTGCTGTCGTAGACGAGGCCCTCGGCCGCCAGCGCGCGCCAGGTGTTGCGGTCCACCGCCAGGGCAGGCCCGCGGAAACCCAGCAAGGGCGCGGCCGCGCCCATCAGCGGCTCGATCAGCCCGCGCATGGCCTGCAGGCGCGCGCGCTGGGTCGGCAGGTCCTGGTTCTGGAAACGCAGATGCACATCGCCGTGGCCGGCGAGTTCGGCGCCTGCTGACAGGATCTGGCTGACCACTTGGGGATGCTCGACTGCGCCCTCGGTGCCGGGGTCGCCGCCGGCCTGGCCGACAATGAAGAAGGTGCCGAAGCGCTGCAGGCCGAGCGCGTCGAAGATCGCCAGCAGGGCCGGGACCACAGTCGCCATCTGGGCGCGCTCGGTGTCGGCGCTGTAGGCGAACGCGGCGCGCTTGCCCTGCGGCCAATAGCCGAGCTGGATCAGTGCACCGCGGGTGTTGACCCAGCTCAGCGCCTCGCTGATCAGGGTCCGCCAGGCCAGTGGATAGTTCCAGTCGGGATCAACATAGACACCCGGCAAGGCACCGAGATACACCGCGCGGCCGGCGCCGGCCTGGTGGGCGAACACGGCCGGGCTGCCGTCGGTGCTGGACCAGATCGCCTCGGCGCGGCGCCATCGTGCCAGCACCTGCGCCTGCACGGGCTGGGCCGTGTAGGCCGGCCAATCGGGGTCGAGATAGAACAGCTGCTGGATGCCGGGCAGTTCTTCGGCAGGCATCGGCGGGGTCTGGCTGATCGGGCCCGACCAGAAGCTGCCGGTGGCGACCGGATGCGCGTTCTGCAGGCGGATCTCGGTGCTGCCGTTGCGCAGCAGCGTCTGCAGCGGGCCGACTCCGAGGGTGACTTCCAGGCCCAGTCCTGAGCGTCCGGTGGCGAACACGCCGCCACCGCTCTGCAGATAAGCCTCGACCGCCAAGCGCTCGCCTGCCTGCAGGTCGACATGCGCCAGTACGATCGCGGCATGCTGCTGCAGCTGGGCCGGGCTGATCGGGTTGGCGAGCCCGTGCTCAAACTCGATGCGCGGGATCTGCTGCTCGACCAGAGCCGCCCGAATGCCGGCGGCATCGAGTGCCGACAGCGGCTCTGCCGGGTCGAACACCAGCAGCACCTGTGGCTGCAGCGCCTGCACCGGCGTGGCCGCGAGCAGCACGGCCAGACCGATCAGGTGCAGCAGGGCGCGGTGGCATGAGGCGATGGAAAGACGCTGGATCAACACGGCGCAGCCACGGGGCGGGGTTTTCATCAAGCAGGAGCTGTGCCACAGACTGCCCAACGGCCCGCGACGGCAGCGCGAACCCGGCGCCGATGCGGACTGGGCGCAGCCGATGCGGCATGGTTATGGCGCCGCATCGAGCTTGGTCGCCCCAACCGTGTGCCCGGCAGCATCAGCGGCTGACGATGCCGGGCTGCACGGCGGTGAAGGACGGCCGAGCTGCCAGGACCCGATCGGGGTGGCGACAACTCGACCCATGCGGGTGCTACAGAAGACCTTGAGCCGTCGCGGCCCGCCCGGTCAGCGGGCCGCCGATCAATCCTTGCGCAGGGACTGGGCGTTGCTTTCGGCCAGGTTGCGTGTCTCCAGTGCACGCGCCTTGGCGGCTTCCAGCACGGCTTCGGCCTCAGCGCGGCAGGCGTCGGCAGCGGCGCTGGCCGGCATCGCGTTGCAGCGCTCCAGCGCGACCGTGCGGGTGCCGTCGGCGGTGGTCATCGCCAGGCTGTAGGCCGCGGCGGCGACGCTGTCCTCGCCTTCGGCACGGGCGTCGGCGACGGCTTCACTGCCCTCGCGCGCCGCCTGCACCACGTCCTCGCTCTTGTTGTCGGGGTCCAGGGTGGCCTGGCGCAAGGTGTTCTCGGAATTGGCCGCCGTGGTGCTGACTTCAGCGCGCGCATCAGCGGCGGTGGTCTTGAGGTCACGTTCGGCCTTGGCGACATCGGAGGCGCGTTCGCGCTCGGCCTTGGCGATATCCTCGGCGCTCTGCTGCGGGGTCGGCGGCGTGCAGGCGACCAGGCCAAGCGCGAGGGCGCAGGCCAAGGGAGCAGCAAATCGTCGCGTGTTCGGATAAGTCTTCATGCGGTGAATCTCCATCGGGATAGGGGCTCAGGTCTGCGGCCGCGGGTGGAACGCACCGATCGCTCTCGACTCAGGGTCAGGGCGAGCGTGCGTCTGCACCGCTGGATTGAGCGGGCCTTGGTCTGAGTACGCAGAAGAACCGATCACAGGCGCCGCGTCGGTCGGTTGGCGCACACAAGCCCCACGGGAGATCGTTCCTTTTCAGCACAGCCGTCTGCCACGCGGGCGATCGCGGCTAGCAGCCTGTCGGGCTTTGGGGGTCGAGGCGATAGTCGATTGCGAGAGGACAGTTTTTCGACGATTCGCAGGCGCCAGTGGGCTCTCGGCCAAGGATCGGCGGATAGTGGACCGCGCAGGCGGATTTGCAGCCCGGCCCACCAGAGTCCGACAGGCTGCTAGCGGTCCGGGCCACCCGGCAGCGCCGCACTGACATGCTCGGCCAGATGATTCAGCAGCGACTCCATCTGCAGCACATCGAAGCGATCCACCGCAGCGCTCAGACGCTGGGCGAAGTAGCTGATCTCCGGCAGTTCGCCGCGTTCGCCGAGCGCAACCAGTTCGCCAGCCAAGCGGCGCACTTCGGCGATCCGCATCGAGCCCAGCAGCGGTTGCAGATCCTCCTCGACGATCTGGCGCAGACGCCGGGCCACTTCGGCACGCGCGGCCGCGACGCCGGCATCGAGTTCAAGCTGCGCCTGCGCGACCGCCTCCGCGCCCGCGTGGGCGGCAGCGTTCTGGTCGGCCGCATTGGCGTTTTCGATCGCACCGGCGCAGGGCTTGGGCGCGGGTGCTTGGGTCGGCGCCGGCTGCAGCGGGCGCAGCTTGATGAACTCGGCCAGCGCCTGGAACAGCACCTCGCGCGACACCGGCTTGCGCAGATAGCCTTCGAATTCGGCGCTGAGCAAGCGTTCCTCGCGCGCCATGCTCGACGCGCTGACCGCGATCACCGCCAGCGCGCTGCGGGCCGGCTCGGTGGGCGCGCGCTGCGCGGCCCATTCACGCAGACGACGATTGGCCTCGCGCCCGTCCATCACCGGCATGCGCAGATCCATCAGCACCAGCTCGGGGTCGAACTCGGCGGCCACCGCCAGCGCCTCCTGACCATTGCTGGCAAAGGCCAGGACGTGCTCACCTTCGGCCAGAAAGGCGCCCAGCAGCTCGCGGTTCCAGGCCACGTCGTCGACGATCAGGATCCGGCTGGGCTGCAGCCGGCCGAAGTCGACGTTGGCGTGATCGTCGACCAGCGGATTGGCCAGCTCGCGGCTGATCGGCACGTCGCGCATCAGCACGCGGAACTGCGAGCCCTGCCCCGGTGTGCTTTCAAGCTCGACCTCGCCCTTCATCAACGCCAGCAGCCGGCGCACGATGGCGAGGCCAAGCCCAGTGCCCTGCGGTGCATCCGCCGCGTCGCTGGCGCGGAAGAACGGTTCGAACAGCTGAACCTGCTTGGCCGGCTCGATCCCGATGCCGGTGTCGCGCACGTCGATCAGCAGGTCGCAGATGCCCTCGACCCGCGGCCGCACGCTGGCGTGCAGGCTCACCTCGCCCGCGTGGGTGTATTTCACCGCGTTCGACAGCAGATTGATCAGCACCTGGCGCAGACGGTGCGGATCCACCATCAGGCAGCGCGGCAGCGACGGCGAGATCCGCACCTTGAGTGCCAGGCCCTTGCTGTTGGCCGCCTCGGAGAACACCGCCACGGTCGAATCCAGCAGCTCGCGGACGTCGGTGCTCTGCGGCGCGAGATCGAGTTTGCCGGCTTCGATCTTGGACAGGTCAAGAATGTCGTTGATCAGGGCCAGCAGGGCGCGCCCGCTGGTCTGGATGGCGCGGATGTACTCCTGCGCCTGCGGCTCGATGCGAGTCTTGGCGAGCAGCTGCGAGAACCCGAACACCGCATTCATCGGCGTGCGGATCTCGTGGCTCATGCTGGCCAGGAACGCACTCTTCTCGCGGCTGACCCGCTCGGCCTCTTCGGCGCGCACCTTGGCCAGCTGTTGCTCGACGCGCGAGCGCGCACCACGCCGCAGCGAGACCAGGGCGACGCCGCCCAGCACCAGCGCCAGTGCGTTCACCAGCAGCACGGTGACCGTGCTCTGCACGATCACCGCGTCGAGATCGAGTTGGCGCTTGCGCAGAAGGTCGGCTTCGGCGCTGTGCATGGCGGCCATCAGCGCAGTCATGCGATTGAGCAGATCGGCGCCACGGCCAGCGCGCACCCGCTGCGCGCTGGCGCTGAGGCCTTCGGTCTGGGCCTCACCAACCGCCGCGCGGTAGAACTCATCACGCGCAGCCACCAGCCCGCGCAGCTCCATGAAGCGCGCGGCCTGCTCGGGGTTGTCGGAAATCATCGAGCCCAGCGCCTGCAGTGCCGCCTCGACCTCGAACATGGTCTCGACATGGGTCTGCAGGTAGTCATCGCGATGGCTGAGCTGGTAGCGCAGGCCGTAGTTGTCGACGCTGTAGTTCAGCGACTGCACGCTGCGCAGCTGGGCCTGCAGCTGCAGGGTGTGGGTGACCCAGTCGACCGATTCACGCAGCTTGCCGGCGGTGAAGGCGCTGTAGCCGGTCGCTACGATGATCAACAGCACCGCCAGCGCCAGCAGGGCGAACTGGAAGCGCGGCGCGACCTCCGTCGTCTGCTGCTCGCGAACATCCGCGGCATCTTCAGCGTGCATGGCGGCCGGGCTCTCGATTGTCGGAAGGACTGGGTGCAGCGCGGCAGCACTGTAGCCGCTGCACGAGCGCTGTGCCGCGGGACACGCGTCGCAGCAGTACGTTCGCTCGCCGCGCTCTGGTACCCGGAGTGGTCAGTTCAGGGCCACGATCACACCGTTCAGCACCAGCGCAAAACTGACCCACAGCAGGGTCGGCACCAGCAGCCAGGCGCTCAGGCCGCGCACCGCGAAGGCGGCAAAAATGCTGGCCAACAGGGTGAGCCACAGCAGGCAGATGACGACAAAGGCCAGCAGCGGTTGTTGCAGACCGAAGAACAGCGGCGTCCACGCCGCATTCAGCACCAGCTGGGCGGCGAACCAGCTCAACGCATGCGTGCGCCGCGCCCCGGCAGGCGCCTGCAGCAGCAGGGCCAGCGACGCCATCATCATCAGATACAGCGTGGTCCACACCGGCCCGAACACCGCGTTCGGTGGCTGCCAGGTCGGCTTGCGCAATTCGGCATACCAGGCGTCTGGCGGAAACGCGGTGCCGGCCGCCAGCACGGCGGCCAGCGCGGCCGCGGCGATCAGCCATGCCAACGCGGGCTGCATGCGTTCACGGGTGAAGACGGTCGGATCAGCATTCATTGGATTTCCTGGCGCCGCCCGGTTCGGACCGGCGGCTTTGAGATCGGGAGCAGCAGCGTCGACGCTGCGGGGCTGCGGTCAGCTGAGTGCCTGCGCCACTGCGATGGCGGCGCACAGCACTCAAAGCAAGCGCGATGCCAAGCCTGCAGGTCAGGGCCTGTGGCGCTCGCCGCCGTGCAAGCTGCAAGCGGGCGTGCGCGGCGCTCGGGCGATCTGCATGCCTGCTGGCCTTGAGCGCGTTGCTGCCGACGTGACGGCGGCGCATCAATCGAGCCCATAGGTCTTGCGCTTGCGGTACAGGGTCGAGCTGTCGATGCCAAGGCTGCGGGCGGCCTCATCCAGCGTCGAGGCGCGCGCCAGCACCGCCTCGACATGGCGACGCTCCAGCGCTTCGAGGGTGATGTCTGCACCGATCTGCAGCGCCGCTGCGCTCGCCGCAACGCCCGCGCCCGTGCCGGTCTGCAGGCTGAGCAGGCTGGCCGGAATCTGCGCCTGCGGGCACAGGATCACCGCACGTTCGATCACGTTCTGCAGCTCGCGCACGTTGCCGGGCCAGTGGTAGTCGACCAGGGCGCGCTCGGCGGCCGGCTCGAAGCGGCGCGCCGGGCAACCGTACTCGGCGCCGTAGCGAGCGAGAAAGCTCTGCGCCAGCGCCAGCACATCCTCGCGACGCTCGCGCAGCGGCGGCAGGGTGATCGCCACCACATTGAGGCGGTAGTACAGGTCCAGACGGAACTCACCGACCTCGGACATCGTCGGCAGATCGCGATGGGTGGCGGTGACCAGACGCACATTGGCCTGACGGCTCTGCGGGTCGCCGACGCGTTCGTACTCTTTGTCCTGGATGAAGCGCAGCAACTTCGGCTGCAGCGCCAGCGGGAAGTCGCCGATTTCGTCGAGGAACAAGGTGCCGCCCTCGGCCTGGGCGACCCGCCCTTCGCTGCTCTCCTGGGCGCCGGTGTAGGCGCCCTTGCGATGGCCGAACAGTTCGTTCTCCAGCAGTTCGGCGCTCAACGAGGGGCAGTTGACCGGCACGAAACCGTGCTCGGCGCGCGGACTCCAGCCGTGGATGGCGCGCGCGAACACGTTCTTGCCGGTGCCGCTCTCGCCGAGCAGGAGCACATTGGCGCTGGTCCGTGCGACCTGCCGGGCCAGCGCCAGCGCCTGCTGCATCGCCGGCGCCTCGCTGGCGAGTTCGCGTGGATTGCGCTGGCCGGCTTCGCGTTCGAGCACATCGACTTTGCGCGCCAACCGCCGCGCCTCGATCTGCCGCGCGAGCGCGATCCGCAGCTGCTCCGGCGAAAAGGGCTTCACCAGGTAGTCGTCGACGCCGAGCCGCAGCGCCTCCAGCGCGGCATCGGTATCGCGATGGGCGGTGGCCATGATGATGCGCAGGCTCGGCGCCTGGGATTTCAGTTCGGGCAGCGCATCGGTGCCGAGGTCGTAGCCGATGTTGCGATCGAGCAAGCAGACATCAAAGGGGCGGGTCGCGGCCAGGCGCAGACCTTCGGCGAGCGTCGTCGCCGGGGTCAGGCGCATGCCTTGGCTTTCGATGATCGCGGCATAGGTGTCGAGCAGGGCGCGGTCGTCATCAATCGCCAGAATGCGCGCGCTGGGCTCGTCGGGCTTGGACATCGAGGCTCCGGTGAAAGGGACGGTGGTGGGGCGAACAGCTCAGCGGTCGAGGCCATCGTGGCACGGGCTCGGCAGTGGATTGTTCCGGAGCGACAACATCAGATCAGCGGCTGCCGTCGTGCAGCGCGCACGAAGCATGCCCGTAGACCGTGCCAGTTGCACGGTCGGCGCAGTGCGCGATGGCAGACGAACGCAGCCGGCCGTGGTGCGGGCGCTGGCTTCAGCGCGTCCCTTGGCGTCCATCCGGCCACTGGCACGCTCTTTGCGAGTGCACTAGCAGGCCAGCATCGGCGCCCTCCGCACTGCGGTCATCCGCCCACCGCGGCCCGTCGACCCCGCGCCGCCGCAAGCGGTGCACCGCCGGCCCCCTTCCCTACCGCGAGGAACTTCGCATGCTTTCCAAGAACACGGACAAGAACGCCATCTCCGAGCCTTTGCAGATCCACGCCAGCAGCCATTTGCAGGCGGCGGGCAATCACCTGCTGCAGGCCGGACGCAATGCCGCTGCCGGCGTCGGCGACGCTGGCAGCGCCGCCAAGGCCGCGCTGCACGACGGCCTCGCGGGCGCTGGTCCCGAACTCAGCGCCGCCCGCGAGGAGCTGAACCAGGCCGGCGGTGCCGCCGTCGCCAATGTGAGCCAGCAGTGGACAGATCTGCGCGGCCGCTCAGAGAACTTCGTCCGTGATCGTCCGCTGGCCGCACTCGGCCTCGCCGTTGCCGGCGGCTATCTGCTCTCACGTCTGCTGCGACGCTAAAGCGGCAGCGTCACCGTGGGCGGCCCGGACGCCATCCACGGTGACGCATCTTTTTTTCGATCTCGCCTGGAGACCCGCATGAATGCCGCGCCCGATGCGCCGACCGCTGCGCCTGATCCCGCGGACCGCGGCGATGCCGAACACGCCGCCGCCGATCTGCAGCTGGCGGTGCGCTCGATCGGCGGTGCCGCCAGTGCCCTGATGATTCTGCTGCAGCGCGAACTGAGTTTGAGCCTGTCGCTCGGTCTCCGTGCGCTGGTGCTGGCGGTGCTGGCTGTGGCCTGCGCGCTGCTGGCGGTGTTCAGCGCCGGCGCCCTGCTGCTGGCCAGCGTGCTCGCCTTGGGCGGCGGCTGGCCGGGCGCGCTGACGGTGCTGACTCTGGTGCTCGCGGGCGCGGGCTGGCTCGGCTTCGCGCAGGCGCGCGCCTGGCTGCGCCAGTGCAGCCTGCCGGCGACACGGCGTGAACTTGCCTCGCTGATGAACACCGGCGGAGACAGCGCATGAGTCTGGGCAAGCGACGCGCGGCGGTGGCCGCCGCCGAACAGGCCGCGCAGCGCGCACGCGAGCGCGGTGGCCGCGCGTTGCAGCCGATCGCAGGCACGGTTGGGCGGCATTGGCCTTGGGCTTGGCTCGGCCTCGGCCTGGTGATCGGCGCGCGGCTCGATCGACCCGGGCCGCGACCTGCCGCAGGCCAGAGCACAGCACCGGTTGAACGCAGCGGTCCGGGCACCTTGGTCCAGCTCAGCCTGCTGCTGAGCTTCGCCGAACAGCTGCTGCCGCTGCTGCTGCGTTTCGAGCAGCGTCCCCGCGTCAACGCCGACCCGCCGGGCGCGCCATCGCCGGCCCGCCACGACTGACGGCCGCCGCCAGTGTGTCAACCGCGCCGCCTGCGCGCGCCCTACGGACCTATGCACCATGAGCCACCCCGCCGCGATCGCGCCCGTCCTGCCCGCAGAGAGCCGCCCGGGGGTCGAATCAAGTCCGACTGACGAGCCGCGTCCGGCTGCCGAGCCCAGCCCGGCTGCCGAACTCAACGCGAGCCCGATTCGCAGCCGTCGCGGCGACACCCAACGTGCGCTTTGGATCCTGTGCACGCTGGCCAGTCTGCTGGCGATCTATGTGGCGGCGCCGATCCTCCTGCCGGTGCTGATCGGCGGCTTTCTGGCCCTGCTGTTGAACCCGCTGGTGCGCTGGCTGAGCGCGCATCTGCTGCCGCGCTGGATCGCAGCGATGCTGGTGCTGGGCTGCGTGATGGGGGGCCTCGGGCTCGGCGCCAGCGCGTTGTCCGGGCCTGCGATAGAGGCAATCGAGGCATCGCCGCGGGTGATCCAGGAGCTGCAGCGACGGGTCCAGCGCATGGCGCAGCCTCTGCTGTCGGCAGGCAAGTTCGATGAGGCGATGACGGCGTTCGACACCCTCGGCGGCCCGCCCTCGCCGCGCCCGGTCACGGTCACCGAGAACCGCAGCAGCCTGGGCGACCGCTTTGGCGGCGTGATCGCGCTCGCCGCCTCGATCGGCACTGCCCTGGTCCTGGTGTATCTGTTCCTGGTCTACGGCGAGCTGTTGCTCCGGCGCGTGGTGACCATCGCGCCGACCCTGCGCGACAAGCGCAACGCGGTGGAGATCGTACGTTCGATCCAGAGCGACATCAGCCGCTACGTCGTTACGGTGACCATGATCAATCTCGCCCTCGGCGCGACCATCGCCGGCGTGCTCTATCTGCTCGGCGTGCGCGAGCCGCTGCTGTGGGGCGCGATGACCGCGCTGTTGAACTTCGCGCCTTACATCGGGCCCCTGCTCGGCGCCATGGTGCTGCTGGCGGTGGGCATCCTGCAGTTCGACACGCCCGGCGCCGCCCTGCTGCCGGTTGCAGCGTATCTGGGCCTGAACGCGATCGAAAGCGAGCTGGTGACGCCGCTGGTGCTGGGCCGCAGCTTCGCGCTCAACCCGGTGGTGATCCTGCTGTGGTTGCTGCTGTGGGGCTGGCTGTGGGGTGCGCTCGGCATGCTGCTGGCGATGCCGATGCTGGTCTGCGCGAAGATCATCTGTTCACGCTATGAATCACTGCGCGCGTGGTCGCTGATGATCGAGCGCTGAGGGCGCACATCAGCATGCGCAGTCGCCTCGCGCCTCGCTGGCGTGTGCTCGCCTGCTGCCGTGTCCACAGGTCGACCCGCTGGCACGTTCTCCCAGCCGTTCAAGCGGCGGGCATGGCCGCCGCTGCGGGAGCAACTGTTCACCGGTCGATCTTCCGCCACTGAACAGTCACTGGGCTCTGCATCGATCGACCGATCGCGCGCGCCATCCTCGGGCGCGCGCTGCGGTTTCGTCTGGCCCGAGTCGTCTGCCGCACGCGTCTTCAACAGCAGACCCGCTGTGCGGCCACCCTGGTGCAAGACAGCGGCTACACCCGCGACCGACGGCCGAAGATCAGCGACAGCACGAACAGGACCACGAACAGATAGAACAGGATCTGGGCGATGCCGGCGGATGCGCCGGCGATGCCAGTGAAGCCCAGCAAGCCGGCGACCAGGGCCACCACAAAGAAGACCACGGCGTAATACAGCATGACAAAACTCCTTGAAATCAGACATCGGCGCCATTCGCGCACTGAGCATCCATCAAGGCTTGTGCCAAGCTCGATTTGTCTCGTATGTTCAGCCCCTTAGGCTCGAACGACCGGTGTCAGCAGGTGGTCGAGCCGTGCAGTTCGCGGCGCCGCGGCGGGCAAGATGCACGGCGCAGGCGCCAGGGCTATCAGTCGCCCGCGGCGGGCGCCAGAGGCAGTTCCAGAATGAAGGCCGCCCCGCCACCGGGCGCATCCTCGTACCACAGCTCCCCGCCCATCCAGCGCGCCTCCTGCATGGCACTGGCGAGGCCCAGCCCGGTTGAGCTCTCACCGCCGGTGGGCTCGGCGCCGAGCCGGACGAAACGCTGGAACAGTTTGCTGCGGTCGCTGGCGGAAATGCCGGGGCCCTGATCAAGCACCGCGATCTGCAGATGCCCGGGCTTGCCGCGCCGGGTCAGCACCGTCACCGTGCTGGCCGGTGGCGCGTACTTGCCGGCATTCGAGAGCAGATTGCGCAGCACCACGCCGAGCGCCTCCACGTCCGCCAGCACCGGCTCCAGCACGGCGAGCTCACGCGCCAGGCGCTGCTGCTTGTGCGCGAAGCCGCTCTCGAACTCGCGCAGCAGCACGGTCAGCACCAAGCCGAGGTCGCAGACCTGCGGCGTATAGCCGCGCCGCAGTTCGATGTCGGCGCGCTGCTCCAGATAGCTGGAGACGAACTGCAGCGAGCGCTTGGCCGATTCCTCGATCGTCCGTGCAATCGCCAGCACCCGCTCGGGCTGGTCGGCGACCTCGCGCAGCAGGGCGGCGTTGAGGCTGATGGTGAACAACGGGTTCTTCAGATCGTGGGCGACCACGGTGCTGATCTCTTCGCGCTCGCGAATGGCGCGACGCAGACGATCACGCAGCAGCTTGGATTCGGTGTGGGTGCGCACCCGCGCCACCAGCTCCTCCTCCACGAAGGGCTTGGTGATGTAGTCGACCGCGCCGGCATCCAGCGCCTGCACCACGAACTCGCGCTCATGCGCAGCGGTGACGAAGATCACCGGCAGATCGGCCAGCTCGGGATCGTGCTTGAGGCGCTTCAGCACCTCGAAGCCGTCCATCCCCGGCATGCGCATATCGAGCAGGATCGCGTCGGGCTGGGTGGCGCGCAGACGCTGGAACGCCTGCTCGCCCGACATCGCCGGCATCAGATCAAAGCCGGCGCGGGTCAGCACCGAGCCGACCAGGCGGATATTGGTTTCCTGGTCGTCCACGACCAGCACCAGCGGTGCCTGGGTCGACGTGCGTTGTGAAGACATGAGCGGGGTCCATCTTTGTTGAGGCGGTGCGGGCACTGCATCGCGGCCGCCCATGATGCGCGCCGTCGGCGCGGGCGGAGAGGCGCGCTGCTGGCGATCTGCGACGGCGGGCTTGCAGTCTGCCTGATCGCAGCCTTCGTTCTGCACGATTGCAATCCATCCGGATTCGCAGCAGCACCTGCAAGCCACTGTTCCCACACGGTTATCGGACTTGGCACGGGACGTGTAGGAGGATCCATGGGTCCGCTGGAAGCCGGCCGGTGCAGTGTGATCAGGGCATCGCCCTTACCTGCCGCCGCCCCAGCGCCCATCCACCCCCGCCGCACAGGAGCAGTACCCATGACGACTTCGATGAGCCATGCCGATACCGTGCAGGACATTGTCCGGATCGCCAACGACGGCGCCGACTTCTATCGCGATGCGATCGAGAAGACCAGCAACCCGGAGCTGCGCAACGTCTTCGGCCGCATGCTGGGCCACAAGCAGAGCATCGCCAACGCACTGCGCGGCAAGCTGCGCAGCGAGCATGCCGCGGCGCCGACCGACGGCACCCTGGCCGGCAGCCTGCGTCAGACCTATACGGATCTGCGTGCCCGCTTCAGCTCGAACGAAGACAAGATTTTCGTCGGCCAGCTCGAAGAAACCGAGGATCGCCTGCTGAAGGAGTTCGAGATGGCTCTCGACGAGGTCACCGACCCGTCGGTGAAGTCGCTTTTGCAGATGCACGCCCCGCAGGTGCGCGCCTGCCACGACGAAATGCGCCGCCTGAAGCAGACCTTCAACGCCTGACCCGAGCGCGGGCGGTGCCCAGCGCCGCCCGCCCGCTTCACCCTCCCAGCACACAGGATCACACCCATGAACACGTTCAATCGCTGCATGATCGCCGCTGCCATCAGCTCCGCCCTGGTTCTGAGCGGCCTGAACCCGGTCCAGGCCGCGCAGGACACCACCCAGCGCACGGCCGGACAGGCCATTGACGACGCAACCATCACCGCCTCGGTAAAGACCAAGCTGCTTGGCGACGAGCGCACCAAGGGCTTTGACATCAATGTCGACACCGTGCGCGGTGCCGTCACCCTGAAGGGCGGTGCGGACAGTGCGGCAGCCAAGTCCGCCGCAACGGAACTCGCCCGCAGCGCCACCGGCGTGACTTCGGTCGACAACCAGCTGGTCGTCGCCGCCGAAGGCACCCAGGCGCGCCTGGTCGCCAATACGGCAACCGCCTCCGGCGAGGTGCGTGAAGCAGCCGCCGAAACCGGCGAAGTGATCGATGACGCCTGGATCACCACCAAGGTCAAGTCACAGCTGCTGGCTGACAGCGACGTGGCCGGCACCGACATCAATGTCGAGACCAAGAGCAACATCGTGCATCTGCGCGGCGTAGTAACCACCACCCAAGCCCGCGCCACGGCAATCCGTATCGCCGAGACCACCCAGGGCGTGCGTGGTGTCGAAGCCCGCGACCTGATCGTGCGCGGCAGCTGATCTCAAGCCAACTGATTACGCGCAAGTGAACGCAGCCGCCACGTCGCAGGACGTGGCGGCTGCTTTGCTTTGTGTGAACGCCCAGCAGCCCGGCCAACCAAAGTCCGACAGGCTGCTAACGCGCTGGCGCAGCGGCACCAAACGCGTACGAGGCCATCGACAGCACGCCGAAATCGATGCCGCCGGCAATCCGCTGCGCGCGCTCGTCGGCCTCTGCTGCACCGAGCGCCACCAGCAGCGGCAGGAAATGTTCCTCGGTGGGGTGCGCGCGCGCGGCGCCTTCGATACGCGAGCGGTAGTCCCGCAGCAGCTCACGATCATCAGCGGCCAACGCGGATTCAATTGCGGCGACGAAGCGCTGCACGTGTGGCGCAGGCGCGCTGCCGGGTGCCTGCAGCTCGCGCAGGTTGTGGGTCAGGCTGCCCGAACCGACCACCCAGATGCCGGCAGTACGCAGCGGCCGCAGTGCCGCGCCGATGGCCAGCGCATACGCCGCATCCGCGCGCAGCGGAAGTGACACCTGCAGCACCGGCACATCGGCCGCCGGCAGCAGATGCAGCAGCGGAACCCAGGCGCCGTGGTCACGGCCGCGGCTCGCATCGAGCTCTGCCGGCAGCCCGGCCGCCTGCAGCAGGGCGAGCACCTGTGCTGCGATCTCGGGCGCGCCAGGCGCCGGGTATTGCAGGGTGTACAGCTCGGCTGGAAAGCCGCCGAAGTCGTGGATCGTGTCCGGCCGGGCACTGCTCATCACCCGCAGATCGTGGGTCTGCCAGTGCGGCGAAACCACCAGCACCGCCGTCGGCTTGGGCTGTGCACTGCCAAAGGACTGCAGCGCCTGCGCCGCCGCATCACGCGACAGCGCGAAGCTGGGTGAGCCGTGGGAAATGAACAGGCTGGGGGCGATCGACATGGCGTGGCCTCATGAGCGCGGACCACAGGCCCGCAGCTCCGCCACTGTGCGCCGCGGCCGGGGGATCGCCAACCCGGCCGCGAGCGACACTGTGTTGCAGCTGTCTCAGCCGTTCAGCGAAGACCCTTGCAGTTGGCGTAGAAGCTCACCGTCGCCGGCCAGTCGGTAAAGATGCCGATCACGCCGACGTCCTGCACCAGCGTGTCGATCACCGCGTACACATCGCCCTCGCGCTTGATCGCACTGTCAAAGGTCTGGAAGTAGAAGCCGTTGTTGCCATCGGCCAGCAGACCGCTGCGCTCAAGCGTCCAGGTGATGATCTGCAGGCCCGCGGCGCGTGCATCGCGGGCGTACTCCGAGGGCATCAGGCGGTTGTTCGCATCCACGCCCAGCAGGGCAAAGGTCGGTGGCGCCACAATGCGGATGCCCTGGCTGCGGTAGCTGCGCAGGGTGGCCGCATCGGGCAGATCGGCTACCGTGGCGGCGTCATCCAGAAACACCGCCTGGCGACCGTAGTTGCCGCCGTTGTTGACCCAGTACAGCACGTCGGCCTGGTTGAACGACTGCGGCCACACCCGCTGTGCCGGCACCCGCGCCTGCCGGTATTCGTCGATCAGCTTCTGCGCGTAGGCCTGCTGGCTGAACCCCTCGAAGGGCATCGGCACAACCGGGGTTTTCAGCTCGGGCGTCATGTCCACGCCGAGCTGCTTGAACAGCTCGATGCTCTCGGCATGGGTCAGCAGGGTGCCGCTGCTCGGTCCGGAGTACAGATCCGTCCGCCAGTTGGCGGTGCCGGCCATGTACTCGGCGACGGTGCGGGCGCGCGGATTGAACGCATCCATCTTGCCGCGCAGGGTCTTGAACTCGGCCAAGCTGATGTCGCTGGTCCGGCACTCGGCACTCGCCGCACGGGTCAGGGTGCCGGCGGCATTGAACTCGGCCGGGGTGAACCCGCGGGTGCACTTGGCCGCCAGCGGCGTGGCCAGGATATTGGTGGTGGTATGCAGATCATCCTGGGCGTGGCGACACACCAGCTGCTGGTCGCGGGTGAAGGCGACATCGCACTCGAGCACGCCGGCACCCATGCGCGCCGCAGCGATGTAGGACTCGCGGGTGTGCTCGGGGAACTGCAGCGGCGCACCGCGATGGCCGATCGACATCTGGCTGGAGCGGTACAGCGGGCGGGTCGCCGCACAGCGCTGCAGCTCACGCTTGAGCACGCCGTCCTGCATCTCGTCGGCAAGGAAGAACGGCCGCGGGCCGAGCTGGATCGGCAGCGCGCCAAACAGCTTGGCCTCAGCTTCAGCCGGCGCAGCGACGGGAGCCGAAGCGGCGCAGCCCAGCGGCAACAACGCGGCCAACAGCAGCGGGTAGATCTGGCGCAGCGGCATGGGGAGCTCCGGACACAGGTGGGAAGGGTCGCCATCCTGATCCAACTTCATGACTGTTCATTGACCTGCCTATGACAGCCGGCGCGTGCGGCTGGAGTTTGATGCTCACCCAGCCTGATGCACGCGCGGGCGTTCCAGCCACCACAGCAGACCAAGCACAGCAAGCAGCGCGAGCAGCCAGGGCCAGAACGGGCCGGACGCGCTCTGCAGAGTCGGCAGCGCGCCCAACTGGGCCTGCTGCTGCAGGTGACGGTTGGCCTGCGTGGTCTGCGCCGCCCACAGCGCAGGCAGCTGGTTGGGTTCAATCACCATCAACTGAGGCGCATTGCCGCCCGCCTCACCCAGTCGATGCAGGCCGCTGGACTGCGGCCACCAGGCGGCGCAGCCGCGACCGTCGGCCACAGCGAGGCGCGTGCTGCTGTCATCCGCTGCGGTGACCTGCCGCGCGGCGTGATTGTCGACGGCAACCGTCGTTGCGGCTGCGGTGTCTGCTGCGGCACCCAGGCCGCACAACAGCGCGCGTTCGCCGCGCCAAGCGAAGGCCGCCGCGTACAGGGAAGGACGTGTTCTCGAAGCAGACGGCGGGCGCGCCAGGGTGGTGCTGATCGCGCTCCACAGCGCGGCATACGCCTCCGCTTCGCCGCTGGCCTGCAGGCGGAAACTGTCGCCCAGCCAGAGCAGACCGAAACGCCCCAGGCCGACGGCTCGCCAATGCCCCAAGGGCTCGCCATCGGTGGCGCGCAGCAGCGGTATGGCGTCCGATGCATCGACGCGCAGGTTCAGCCGCCGCAAGCGGGTCGGCAGGCCGGGCAGCTGGGTCTGCACGCTGATCTCGCCGACGCCGAGCGTGAAGCCCTGCGTGGCCAGCTCGGCGCGCAGCGGCGGCGTCGGGCTGGCGGCCAGACGCAGCAGCACGCCGAGTCCATCGCGGGTTGCCGCCATCACGGCCTCACGCGCGGCCGGGCCGAGTGCGGCCCAGCTGCGCTCGTCGACGATCAGCAGATCGAGTTCGCTCAGTTCGGTCGGATCGACCTGCAGGCGCGCGCCGCCCTGCACGATGCCGGGCGCGAACTGGATCCGGCTGCTGAAATCGAGCCCGGCATCGGCGGCCCAGCGCCGCAACGCACGCAGCTCCGGGCCCGGTGCACCGCCCAGCAGGAGGGTGCGCAGCGCGCGCGGCGGGCGGATGTTCAGCGGCACATCGATGAGGGAGCTGCTGACGCCAGCGGCATCGACGGCCGTGAGCCGCAGCACGCGCTCGCCGACCGCACGCCCCGGCGTACGCAGTGCGAAGCGCTGGCCGGGTTCGTTGTGATCGTGATCGTGATCGTGATCGTGGTCGTGATCTGCGTCGTGGTCGTGGTCGGCACTGCGCGCATGCGCGGTGCTGTGGTCGTGGGCCGCTGCGTCAGCGAGGCCGGCCGCATCAGTCGCCGCACTACCCTCTGCAGCGCTGCCAGTCCCCGCAGCCGCCGCCGTAGCGCCCTCGCCCGCCGCGGGCGCCAGCGCGATCTCATCCAGCACCTCGCCCTGCGGGTCCAACAGCCGCAGCAGGGCCGGTGGCGAGCCGCTCCAGCGACCATGCAGCTCGATCTGCGCGCCGAGCTGCGGCGCTGCCGTCCATTCGAGCGCCACCAGACCCTCGGGCAGCGGCGCGGCGGCGTACTCCAGCACGCGGCCACGCGCGGCTTCGCGGTCGCGCGTCGGCAGGCCGCGGCCGAGCACGCGCAGGCCGAGGCTGTCGCCGTGGATTCGCAGTGCGGTCGCGAGGTCCGGCACCCGGCGCAGGCCCGCGGGCAGCTCGGCGCCGGCTTCAGGCAGGGCGACCACCGCCGCACTCGGGCCGACCTCCACGCCGGCCTGCTGCCAGTCGGCGCTGAGGACAGTCAGCGCGCCGGCCCGCGGCAGCGGTTGCGCGGGCGGATGCAGGCACAGCCACAGCAGTGCCGCGGCAGCGGTTTGCAGCAGCAGGCGCAGCGGCCAGCGCGAGGGCCGCAGCCACAGCAGTCGCGCGGTGGCGAGCACCACGGCGAGCGCGAGCGCCAGCAACAGCACATCGTTCGACAGCAGCGAATTCGGCAAGGTGTCCGCCAGCGACATATCGAACAGCGACGTGCCGGCCAACTGCGCGCCTGACACGGGCAGGCTCGACCACAGCGCAGTCATCCCGGGCATAGGCGAGAACATCAGGATCCGCCCTCACGTGCTTGCAGCCAGGCGCGGCCGGCGGTGTCGATCGGCGCGCGCGGCTGCGGGCCCTGCGGCGGCGTCTGCAGCCGCGGCCACAGCGCCTCGCGCAGGTCCGCGGCGCAGTCGCTGCAGTCGGGCGCGCGACGCAGGCGATCGAGCTGTTCGCGCAGGTCCAGCGTGGTGTCGGCCGGTTGCCGCGCCAGCCACTGTTCGAAGCCCGCCATTGCCGCCTCGCGCTCGGTAACATCCACGGCCATAGGCGCCAGCGCGGACCACAGCACCCGCAGCGGCGCATCGCTGCGCTGCGCCGGCTGCAGCGGATCGCGCGGACCGCGGGCGGAGCTGCGATCGCCGCTCAAGCGCCGCGACAGCATGATCGGCGGCAGCTCCAGCCCGACTCGCGCCAGGTAGATGCGGCTGGCCTGCTGGATCTGCTTGATCAGCGCCAGCGCGCGGAACTGGTAGGGCAGCGCCGCCACCGGATCGCCCATGCGCAGGTGCAGCTCGCTCTGCCACATCTCGCGCAGGGCCTCGCGCAGACGCTCGCGGGTGACGGGATCGAACAAGGTGGTGGCCTCGGCCTGGTCATGGTTGTGGCCGTAGGCGCGGATCACCGATTCGGCATCGCCGAACTGCGAAGGATCGGTGTGGCCGTGGCCATCATCGAGGCTGTGACCCTCCGGCAACAGCGGGCCGTCGTTCTCGACCTCCTCGCCGAGGAACTCGCCATAGCGCAGGCGCAGCAGGCGCTGGTCCACGCCGATGCTGTCGCTGCGGCTGAGCAGGAGCGACTGTTCCAGGCTTGAACGCTCGGCGATCAGTGCCTCGGTGTCGATGATGACCTGGCGCTGGCTGCGGAAGTAGGCCGGCAGGATGCGCTGCACGAAGCCTTCGACTCCGCTGCCTTCGGACTCGCGCAGGCGCGGCCAGCGCAGGATGTAGCTGGGGCTGCGACTGCGCTGCGGCGAGGGCGCGCGGTTGTCGACGATTTCGACCCGCAGGATCAGGTCATTGCCCTCGGCGAAGCCCATCGCCGCCAGATCCAGCCGGCGCAGATAGCGCCGCTCACGCGCATCGCCTTCGCCACGCAAGGCCAGCCGCTGCTCGCTGACTTCGACCATTTCGCCATCGCCCTGGGCCAGGGTCAGCACCAGCTCGGCGGCGCCCAGACCGAAGTCATCACTGGCCTCGATCTCGAGCTCCAGCGGCGTGGCCGAATCGACGATGTTCAGGGTCTGGCCGGGCCGGCGCACGCGGATCACCGGCGGCGCGTCGGCGCTGACCTCGATCTGCGCCGCCGGCTGATCCAGGCCCTGCACCGCGCCATCGAGTTCGAGCCGATAGCGGGTGCTGGTCTGCAGGGCCATCGAGGCGCGGAATTCGGCCTGGTCCGCGGCGGCAAGTTCAAGCCGACTGCCGTCGATGAACACCAGCGCCGCGGCGGTCGGCGCCGGCTCGATCCGCAGCCGCCACTCGGCGCGGGTCGCTGCCAACACGGCGATATCGAGGCCGGTCTGGCTGCGCGCAGGCTGGCCGCTGTAGGCCGGCGACTGCAGCTCAATCCGCGCGCTGCGCAGCTGCGGTGGGCCGCTGAGTACGGTCTCGTCGGCGGTCGGTGCACGCAAGGTCGGCGCAGACGTCGGCGACTGTGCCAGCAGTGGCAACAGGAACACAGCCGCCACGGCCAGCAGCGGCGGCAGGATCTGGCCGCGCCGCAGGGCACTCAGCCGCAGATCGCGCAGCCGCAGCGGCAGCAGCCGGCGCTGCAGGCGCACGCGCTGCAGCGGCGCCAGCGCACCGCCGGCGTCGGTATGCAGCAGACCGGCACTGTCCTCGAACTCGCGCCGCGTGTTCAGCCGCTGCGCCAGCCACCCCGGATCGCGCTGAAACACAGCACGCGCAACCAACACTGCGAATGCGCACAGCGCCAGCCCGTCGAGCCACAGCGTCGGCGCCAAGCCTGCGCCGCCGAAGCGCAGCAGCGCCCAAGCCGGCAGCACCCACAGCGCCGCGCTCAGCAGCGCCTGCAAACGCGCGCGGCGCAGCAGGGCCGCGAAGGTCGGGCTGATTGCTGCATGCGTGGCGGAGCGGCTCATGTCGGCCGCCTCGATGCGGCCAACCAGCGCTCCAGCGCGAACAGCGCGATCAGCAGCAGGGCCAGCGCATCGCGCAGCGGCACGCCGACCGGCTGCGGGGTCGGGCCGTCGGCACTGGGCTGCAGTTCTGCAGCAGGCGCACGATCCGGCGCCGGCGCCGGCGCGGCCAGCCACTGCTGCAGCAGGCGCGGAAACTCCGGCGACAGCAGCTCGGGCAGGCAGGCCGGATCGAAGTCGCAGTCGAGTCGGCGCAGCTCACCGCGCCCAACCCGGCGCCCGCTGAGCTGAGCGTGGACGCCGTGCCAGAGTTCGATCGATTCGGGTTCAGCGCTGAGCGTGTCGGGCTGACGGTCTGCGGACTGATCGGCGACAGGCGTTGTCGATCCGCGCGCATCGGATGTTCCGCGATCCTGTGCGGCCGATGCGTCACCCGCCGCAGCGTCCGTAGCGAGCACCGGCTCGGCTTTGCGCGGCGGCCGCGCTGCGATCACCAACACCCGCCCGCCGTCTTCGAGCCAGCGCTGCCAGTCGGGCTTGATCGCGTCCGTGCCGAACTGAAGGGCCGCATCGAACTCCGCCTGCTGCGGGCTCTCAGCCTCGACAAACTGCAGCGGCGAGTCTTCACCTAGCGACGCTGCGAAGGCGGTCAACTGAGCTCGCGCAGTGTCGGCCCAGTCCGGCGCATCAGCCGGCGCAAGCAGCGCGACCCGCAGCGCTGCCGCCAGTGCTGGCTTGGACGCGTTCGGCGCACTCGGCAGCACGGTCCAGGTGATCTCGCGGCCCAGGTCCAGCCGCGCGCCATCCAGCCCGCCAAGTTGATTCGGCAGCCGAACTTCCAGCGCCTGTGCAGGCGGACGCTCGAAGGCGAGCTGGCGCAGCAGGCTGGCGCTGCCGTGCGGCGGTGACAAGGTCGGTGCGGGGACGTTCGGCTCGACGATCGGAAACCCCGGCGCCAGCCAGCGCAGCTCGGTCGCATCGGGCACGCTGCCTGCTGCGGCGGGTTCGACTTCAGGATGCAGCAGCACCCACGGCGCCGGCCTGCGCCCGAACAGCAGCGGCTGCGCCAGCAGCAGGGCGAGCACGGCGAGCAGCAGCAGGCGCAGCAGCAGCAAGGGCAGATCCCGCAAGCGCAGACGACGGCGCGGGCGTGCGTTCGGGTCGACATAGGCCAACGCGGCAAAGGCCAGCGGCGGCGGCGTTTCGCGGCGGCGCTGCAGGTGGATCAGCAGCGGCAGCAGCAGCGCGCCGAAGGCGAACAGAGCCGAAGGCAGCAGCCAGCTGAGGCTCATGCGCGCAGGCTCCGACCGGGCGCGAACAGCGCGCGCAGCACGCCGTCTTCGGGCGCGTCCAGCCAGTGCTCGGCCGCAGCCACGCCGGCACTGGCCAGCTCGGCTACAAGCTGCGCGCGCGCCTCGCCGAAGCGCTGCAGAAAGCCAGCGCGCACGCCGGCCGCATCGCATTCGCGCTCGGCGCCGGTTTCCGGATCGGTGAGTTTCAGCGCGCCGCTGAACGGGAACTCGCGCTCTTCGGCAGTCAGCAGCCGCAGCAGGGCAACGCTGCGGCCGGCGGCGGCCAGGCGCTTGGCGAACGCGATCGGTGCCGGATCAAACCCATCACTCAGCACCAGAACCAAAGCGCCGCGCTCGATTCGCGCGGCGAAGCCATCGAGCACCGCATGCTCGGGCCAGCCGGCGTCGGGCGCGAGCGTGGCCAGCGCGGCGAGGCAGCGATCGCGCTGGCTGCGGCCGGCGTTAGAGGCCAGCCAGCGCGGGCCGGCGGCAGTGAAGGCCAGCAGGCCGAAGCGCTCGTCCTCTCGCAGGGCGATCTCCAGCGCGCAGGCGGCGATACGCCGCGCCGCATGCAGGCGCGACCAGCCCGGCCGGGCCTGATCGACCTGGGCCATCGAGGCGCTGGTGTCGAGCACCAGGTACACACTCAAGGGGCTGTCGCGCTCGGACTCGCGCACGAACAGGCGATCGCTGCGCGCATACAGCCGCCAGTCGACCAGACGCGGCGAATCGCCAGCGACATAGCCGCGGTACTGTGCGAACTCCAACCCGCTGCCGCGGCTGCGGCTCATCTGCCGACCCAAGGGGCCGACCGGCGCCGCGGCCGGCGTGCGGAAACTGATGTCGCGCAGCCGCGCGCGCAGATCGGCCGGCAGGTCGAGGCCGCTGCCGCTTAAGTCCATCGCTGCGACCCCGGTGCCCCACGCGAATACGCTCGGCGCTGAACAAAGCGCGCGCAGCGACGTGCGAGCGATAGGCGCGTGGGCTCAGCGCAACGGCGTGGTCGCGTGGCGGATGAAGACAGCATGAGGCGGACGCCCGCTCAGCCCGTCACCGCGGCGAGCACGCCGTCCACCACCCAGTCGGTGCTGCGACCTTCGGCCTCGGCGGCGAAGCCCAGCAGCAGACGATGCCGCAGCACAGGCTTCGCCAGCGCGCGGATGTCCTCGCGCGTTGCCGCCAGCCGCCCGTGCAGCAGTGCACGCGCCTTGGCCGCCAGCACCAGCGACTGCCCCGCGCGCGGGCCGGCACCGAAGCGCAGGGCCTGATTGACCCGCTCCGGCGCATCGGGGCCAGGGCGAGTCGCACGCACCAGCTGGGCGATCCAGCGCACCAGCTCGGGCGCGATATGCACCTCGCGGGTCAGCTGCTGCAGCTCGATCAGGGCAGCTGCATCCATCACCGGCGTCGGCTCGGCGACGCCACGGCCGGTGGTGAGATCCAGAATCGCGATCTCTTCGTCCAGGCTCGGATACTCGACGCGGATGTAGAGCAGAAAGCGGTCGAGCTGGGCTTCCGGCAGTGGATAGGTGCCGGCCTGCTCCAGCGGGTTCTGCGTCGCCAGCACGAAGAAGGGCTTGGGCAATGCAAAGGTCTGGCCGGCGGTGCTGACGGTGCGCTCCTGCATGGCCTCCAGCAGGGCGGCCTGGGTCTTGGGCGGGGTGCGATTCAACTCATCCGCCAGCAGCAGGTGGGTGAACACCGGCCCCTGCTGGAACTTGAACACGCGCTTGCCGGTGCCGTGATCTTCCTCCAGCACCTCGGTGCCGAGGATGTCGCTGGGCATCAGGTCCGGGGTGAACTGGATGCGGTGGAAATCCAGATGCAGGGCCTGGCCGAGGCTGCGAATCAACAACGTCTTGCCGAGCCCCGGCACGCCCTCCAGCAGGCAGTGGCCGCCGGCCAGCAGCGCGATCAGCAGCTGCTCGACGACCTCGTCCTGGCCGACCACCACGCGGGCGATCGCGCGCTTGAGCGCGTCCAGGCGTTCGATGCGGGCGGCAAGGCTGGCTTCATCCAGGGCGATCGCGTTCATCGGCTCATCCATTGAGTGCATACATCACGATGTTGACGGCGAAGCGGGTGTTGTCTTCAGCGAGCCAGCGCTTGTTGCGCCAGTCGTAGTCCCACTCGCAGCCGTAGTCCTTGTTGCTGTACAGAACCGCCAGCCGACCATCGATCTCGATGCCCTTGAGGTAGTCATGCACAAGGTCGTCGCCCCAGCCGTTCAGCTCGAAACTGGTGGTGGGCGGGCCGTCGAACCTGAAGAAGCTGGAGTAGATCGGGTGGGTGTTCGGCAGCTTGGCCATCGCGCCGGCACCGAAGATTGCCTCCATCTCGGTCTCGAAACTGCGCGCGAACAGGCCATCGATGTCGTGGTTGCAGTCATCCACGAACACGAAGCCGCCACGCCGCACATAGGTTTCGAAATTGCGCCGCTCATCCGGATCGAACTCGACCAGTTTGTGCCCGGAGATGTAGCAGAACGGCGCCTCCAGCATCTTCGGATCGGCCAAGGGAATGACACGTTCGACCGGGTCGACGCGCAGCCCGGTGTGGTCGATCAAGGTCGTGATCAGGTTCGACGGCATGCGCTGATCGACGTCCCAGTTGCCGGAGGCGTACATCAGCCGGGTGAACCAGAAATCGAACTCGCCGTCGGAGGGCTGGAACGCTGATGCGCGTCGCGCCGCGAGAGCGGCGAGAGCGGCGGTGCCGAGGTGGAGGAAATGGCGGCGGTGCATTGGGAGTCGGGAGTCGGGAGTCGGGAGTCGGGAGTCGGGAGTCGGGAGTCGGGAGTCGGGAGTCGGGAGTCGGGAGTCGGGAGTCGGGAGTC
>NZ_JBILJQ010000097.1:0-16082 GCF_044377145.1 Aquimonas sp. | reverse complement strand
GCGGCTGCCAACCACGCGCAACCGCGATATCGATCAACTGCTGCCGATTGAGGGGTGGGTGCCAGTGAGCACGTCAGACCAAGCACAGAGCGAACGGCTGGGGTAGGTGTCTTTGGCGGACGCTTACATCCGCCCCACCCTCCTGACCTGTGCGATCGCAGCCGTGCTGCTGCTGTGGGCCGCGTACGCACTTTCAGGCGCAGGCGTGATCAAGCCGCTTCCGCTCACGCGGCTCGCGCTCATCGCCATCACCGCGGTCTTCCTCGCCCGTGCGATGTGCTTCCCGCTGCTGCGTCCGGCCTTCCCGGAAAACTCCATGACGTTCTGGTGGGTGTCCTCGGGCATCTGCCTGGTCATCGGCCTGGTGCATCTGTTCGGGTTGGTCGCGCGCTGGTCGGATCTTTGAGCGCGCGCAGCCACGCGCTGATCCGCGGCTTGCGCCGGTCGCCTTGCGGGTCTGGAGCGGCGCGATAGGCCTCGCATGCGCCAACGCGTGAGGCACGTCGCGCGCTCAAGACTGCAGCGATAGAACCGGTCGAAGCCTTCGGTTCTTCTGGCACTGGGGACTGTCGCTATACTCGAAAATCCCGTCAGCTGGCTCGCCTATGAGTGCGGATGAGTGCGCTCCAACGCCCGCGCCTGCGGACGATCTGACCACCCTGCTGCACGCTTGGCATCAGGGCGACAGCGGTGCATTTTCGGCGGCGGTCGACCGGGTGTATCTGGACTTGAAGCGGATGGCGGCGCAGCGTCTGGGGCGCGGTGCGGCCGCGACGTTTTCGCCGACGGAGCTGGTCCACGAGGCCGTGCTCGACATGCTGCCGGCGCGGATGGACTTCGCCAGTCGCACCCATTTCCTCGCCACGATGTCGCTGGCGATGCGCGCCATCCTGGTCGATCACGCGCGTGCGCGCAGTGCGGAGAAGCGCGGCGGCGATCGGGTACAGGTGAGCATCAGCCGCATCGATGAGGAGAACCCGCACAGCGCGGCACCGATCGACCTGCTCGCGCTTGAGCAGGCGCTGCAGGGCCTGGAGGCGCTGGACCCGCGCTGCGGTCGCGCCATGCACCTGACCTATTTCGGCGGGCTGTCACAGGAGGAGATCGCGCGCCTGCTCGGCGTGTCGGTGCCGACCGTCAAGCGCGACCTGCGCTTCGCCCGTGCCTGGCTGCTGAAGGCCATCAGCGATGATCCAGCCCGGGATGCCGCCGATGCAGGCTGAGCGCTTCGCGAGGATCCGCGCGCTGTACCAGGACGTCATCGACTGCCCGCCCGAGCAACGTGCTGCGCTGCTTTCGCAACAGAACGTTCCCGCCGACATCGCGGCCGAGGTGCTGGCGCTGTGCAGGGCCAGCGACGACAGCGACACCGCGGCCTTGAACCGTCCGCGCAACGCGCTGCTCGGCGAAGCCATCGCCTCGCAACCGGCCATCGGCGATGTGTTCGGCGCCTGGCGCGTGGTGGCCGAGATCGGCCACGGCGGCATGGGGCGGGTGTTCCGGGTTGAACGCAATGACGGCCACTACACGCAGACGGCGGCGCTGAAGTTCATCAAGGGCGTGGCCGCCGAAGCCGCGATCGCCCTGTTCGCGCGCGAGCGACAGCTGCTGGCGCGGCTGCAGCACCCGCGGATTGCCCGGCTGATCGACGGTGGCGCCACACCTGAGGGTCGACCCTTTCTGGTGATGGACTACATCGACGGCCGGCCGATCGACGCCTGGTGCCGCGAGCATCGGCCCAGCCGGGATGCCCTGCTCGATGTGTTCGTCGCCGCCTGCGGCGCGGTCAGCCATGCGCATCGTCAGCTGGTGGTGCATTGCGATCTCAAGCCCTCGAACATCCTTGTGACTGCCGCCGGCGAACCGGTGCTGCTCGACTTCGGCATCGCGCAACTCAGCGAGCGCATCAGCGACACGCCTGCGCCCGATGCCGCGGGCGCGGCGTCCGCCGGCTACACGCCGCGCTATGCCAGCCCGGAACAGCGGCGCGGCGAGCGGGTCAGCACGGCCAGCGATGTGTACAGCCTCGGCGTGGTGCTCGGCGAGATGATCGAGCGCGCCGGGCTTGGCGCGGACCGCGAACTCGCCGCACTGATCGCGCGCGCCATGCATGCGCAGGCGAGCTCGCGCTACGCCTCGGTGGATGCGCTGTGCGACGACATCGCCCGACTGCGCGCGCTTCGTCCACTGCAGGCATTGCCTGCCACCGCAGGCTATCGATTGAGCAAGTTCGTGCGCCGCCGCTGGGCCGCCCTGCTGGGCGTCGCCGGCGTGCTCGCGCTGTGCCTCGGTTTCACCCTGCAGTTGATCAGCGAGCGCCAGCGCGCGCTGGCGGCCGAACAGATCGCACTGGCCGAGCGCGATCGCGCGCGACAATCGGAGATCGAGGCGCGCGCCTCGGAGGCGACCGCGCGCGAGACCAACGGGTTCCTGATTTCGGTGTTTCGCGGCGGTCACGCGGATGCGGGCAGCGGCCTCGTGTCGCTCTCGAACCTGCTCGACGAAGCGATGCTTCGCATCGAAACCGATCTTGCGGGCACACCAGCCACGCAGTCGCAAATGATGGCCACCCTCGCCCGCGTGCTGTTCGTGATCGGCCAGCCCGACCGCGGTCAGCAGCTCTACGCGCGTGCCATCGAACTCGAGCGCGGACAGCAGCGCCCGCTGGTGCTGGCCGAGATGCTGATCAGCAATGCGCACGAGCTGCGTCGCGACCGCGCTGCGCAGATCGACCATGCGAGCGTTCTGGAAGCCCTGCGGCTGGTGGACATGCATGCCGCTGCCGGCTCGCCGCTGCATTTCGAATTGCGCTTGAACGCGGCCAGCATCCTGGGCCAAGGTCGGCGACCGGAAGCCGATGCGGTGTACGCGGCCACACTGCAGGAAGCGCGCGAGCACCACCCGGGCAGTGTCGCGCTGTCCAACGCGCTCGCCGCCTATGGTTGGCACCTGCGCCGACTGAACGATTTCCCTCGCGCGATCGCGCTGATGCGCGAGTCACTCGACCTGCGCCGGCTGCTGCTCGGCGACACGCACGTCGAGTACGTGACCCAACTCGAAGCCCTGGCCGGCACGCTGCAGCTGGCGCGAAGATTCGCCGAGGCCGAACCGCTGTTCGTCGAGGCACTGGCCCTGCACCGTCGCGATGGACGCCTCGCAAGTCGCCAGGGCGCGTGGTCACTGGTGCAGTACGCGACGATGCTCGCTGCTGCCGGGCGCGCCGACGAGGCGATTCCCTTGTTCGAGGAAGCCTTCGAGATCGGTCAGCAGAAGTTTCCCGATGACAGCCCGTCCTTCGCGATCTGGAAGCACAACCTCGCCGATGCCGTTGCGGCAATCGGCGATGTGCCGCGTGCGACGGCCATCGTCGATGAAGCCATTGCCACGATGGAGACACAGGGCCCCGGCGCTCACCGCCGGCTCGCCCGCTCGCTGATCCTGCAGGCTCGCATCCTGAGCCAGAACGTTTGCGACGCAGCGGCCGGCGCGGCAGTCGACAGAGCGCTGCACATTCTGACCAGCGATCCCGCGCCCGATGGGTTCGATCTCGCTGACGCTTGGCTGGTGCGCGCGCAGTGGCTGCAGGACTGCGGCCGCCATGGCGAAGCACGCGCCCTGCTCGAGGCCCTGCTGGCAGCGCCTGCGCAGCTTCGCCCCGGCACGGAGCCGTACCTAAAACATGCCTTGGCAAGAGCCGACCTGTGGCGCGACGGCGACGCGCTGACGCTGTCGAAGTTGATCGACGCCGAACACGCGCTGGCCGCGATCCACGCACCCGGCGACCCGCGCCTGGCCTTGGCTCGACTGCCGCGCGCGGAATGGCTGCAGGCGCAGGATCGACGCGCCGAGTCTTCCGCGCTGGCGACGGCCATCGAAACCGAGATTGGCGATCGACTGGTGGCCGACGCACCGCTTCGCCGACGCATCGCTGAGCTGCGTGACGCGCGCTGATCCAAGCTCCAGCTGAGCGACCCGAGAACGTTCATGCGCGGCATCCACGCATGAACGTCCTCGCGATCCATCCGCATCAGGGGCTTTCGGAGTACTCCGCGGCTGGAACAACCGGCCGCGCTTCGAACCCGTCGCGGAACATCCGCCGGGCGTCCGGTCCGTCCATCGCCACGTTGTTGTTCAACTGCGGATCGTCGATACCGACCGGCGGGGTGACTGTGGCGATGTTGCTGATCGGGGTCGAGCCACCGACGACCGCCGGAGTGGCATTGAAGCGAATCCGCACCGAGGTCTGCGCGGGCAGATCGACGCGGATGTCCAAGGCGCCGCTGCCCGAGGGCGGGCACCAGGCCGCAGCGTCGGCCTCGCACTGCCACTGTGCACTGGCGAAGTCCGGCGCCAGGACGTCTTCCACCCGCGCTCCGACCACCGCACTCGGGCCGTCGTTACGCACGGTAATCAGGTAGGGCACCGGCTCGGCATCGTTGATGTAGTCGCTGTTGTTGGTCTTGCTGATGCGGAGGTCGGCGGTGTTGCCCTGCTGCCCGGGGATCACGCTGCCCTCGGCCGAGAACGGGCCCTGCCCGATCGCGTTGCGCGCGCGGACCCGGCAGCGGTAGGTCTGCTGCGGAACCAGCCCGGGCACATCGATCGGCGACGCAATGCCGACTGCTGCGATCGGCCCGGGCAGACACGAGGCCTCGTAGTCGAGCACCGCACTGCCACCATCGTTAACCGGCGCACTGAAAGCCACCCGCGCGCCGCTGGCCAAGCCGGTCAGCGTGCCCAGCAGCGGAGCCGCCGGCACGCTCGCGGGCGTGGTGCTCTGCGCCTTCGATGCAGGGCTGGTGCCGATCGCATTGCGGGCCACCACGCTGCAACTGACCTGCACGCCGTTGCTCAGACCACTGACCAGCAGCGGCGACGCCCTACCCGTCACCGACTGCGTGCCGCAGGTGGCGGTGTAGTC
Source organism: Aquimonas sp. (assembly GCF_044377145.1). Classification (NCBI taxonomy): domain Bacteria; kingdom Pseudomonadati; phylum Pseudomonadota; class Gammaproteobacteria; order Lysobacterales; family Lysobacteraceae; genus Aquimonas; species Aquimonas sp. The sequence goes on along the minus strand of NZ_JBILJQ010000097.1, from coordinate 11,161 downwards.
GAGGATCGGGCTGCCGCCGCTGTTGCTGGGCGCAGTGAAGCTCAGGCTCGCACTGCCATCGCCGCGCTGCACGCCGATCAGAGTTGGCGCCTGCGGTGCACCGACCGGAGTCACCGTCAGCGCGTTCGAGGCCGCACTGCTGCCGATCGCATTGCGCGCGACCACGGTGCAGCTGGCCTGCACACCATTGGCAAGCCCAACGACGATCAGCGGCGAGGCTGCGCCGGTAGTCGACTGCGCACCGCAGGTGGCGGTGTAGTCGAGCACCGCGCTGCCGCCGTTGTTGCTTGGCGCGCTGAATGTCAGCGTGGCGCTGCCGTTGCCGGGCTGCGCGCTGGTCAGCGTGGGTGGCTGCGGTGCGGCGACGGGCGTCACGCTCAGCGTGTTCGAGGCTTCACTGCTGCCGACCGCATTGCGAGCGACCACGCTGCAGCTGACCTGCACGCCATTGCTCAGACCACTGACCAGCAGCGGCGACGCCGTACCCGTCACCGACTGCGCACCGCACGTCGCGGTGTAGTCGAGGATCGCGCTGCCGCCGGTGTCACTCGGCGCGGTGAACGTCAGCGTGGCGCTGCCGTCGCCTGGCTGGGCGCTGATCAGCGTGGGCGCCCGCGGTGCGCGAACAGGCATTGCCGCCAAGCTGTTCGATGCCGGGCTGCTGCCGACTGCGTTGCGCGCGACCACGCTGCAGCTCACCTGCACGCCGTTGCTCAGACCACTGACCAGCAGCGGCGACGCCGTACCCGTCACCGACTGCGTGCCGCAGGTGGCGGTGTAGTCGAGGATGGCGCTGCCGCCGTCGTCGCCGGGGGCGGTGAATGTCAGCGTGGCACTGCCATCGCCCGGCTGCGCACTGACCAGCGTGGGCGCCCGCGGTGCACGAGCCGGGGTCACGGCCAAGCTGTTTGATGCCGGGCTGCTGCCGATGGCATTGCGCGCCACCACGCTGCAGCTGACCTGCGCGCCGTTGCTCAGACCGCTGACCAGCAGCGGGGACGCAGCACCGGTCGTCGACTGCGAGCCGCAGGTGGCCGTGTAGTCAAGGATCGCGCTGCCGCCGGTGTCACTCGGCGCGGTGAAGGTCAGCGTGGCGCTGCCATCGCCCGGCTGCGCGTTGAGCAGTGTGGGAGCCTGCGGCTCGCCCAAAGGTGTCACCGGCAGACTGTTCGAAGCCGTACTTGAACCCGCGACATTGCGCGCGCTCACGCTGCAGTCGATTGAAGCGCCGACGCTCAACCCGCTGACCAGCAGCGGCGAAGCCAGGCCAGTGACACTCTGCGCGCCGCACGTGGCGGTGTAGTCGATCACCACGCTGCCGCCGTCGTTGGCCGGCGCCGTGAACACGACACTGGCGCTGCGATTGCCCGCCTGCACGGCATCGAGCACAGGTGCGTCCGGCGCGCGGCGCGGTCGCACCGGCAGCACGATCGAGGCATTGCCGGTGCCGGTCGCATTGCGTGCGGTCACGCTGCAGTCGACCTCTACACCGTTTGCCAGCCCGGGCACCTGCAATGGCGAGTCGGTGCCGGTGACGGTTCGCGCGCCGCAGCTCGCGGTGTAGTCGAGGATCGCGCTGGCCTCGGCATTGGCCGGCGGCTCGAAGACGAGGGTCGCGGCGCCGTCGCCAGGCTGCGTCGAAGTGAGTACGGGCGCGCCGGGCAGTGCGCGCGGTGTCACTGCGATCCTGTTGGAGAACACACTGAAGCCGGCCGCGTTGAACGCGCGCACGGAGCAGTCCACGGTAGTGCCATTGATCAACCCGGTCACGACCGCAGGCGATGCTTCAACAAACACCCCCTGCGTTCCGCACGTCGCGCGAAAGCGCAACACCGGACTGCCACCATCGTTGCTCGGTACGGAGAAAAGCAGGGTCGCTGATGCATCGCCTGGCGTCGCCCCAGTGAGCGTCGGCGCCCCGGGCACTGTGCGCGGCGTCGCGAGGATCACATTCGATGCGGCGCTGCTGCCCAGCGCATTGCGTGCGCTGACGCTGCAGGACACTTCGGTGCCGTTGGCGAGGCCCGTCAAGGTGATCAGCGACGCCGCGGCCGTGATCGAGCTGCCACCGCAGCTCGCGGTGTAATCGAGCACGGGCAGGCCCCCGCTGTCGCCTGGCGCGGTGAACGTGAGCGTCACCACCCCATTGCCGGGCGCTGCGGCGCTCAGTACGGGTGCGCCCGGGAGATCGGCCGCCACGTACGCGGCATTCGCACTCGACGCCCGATTCGCGGCATCGCCGGTGTAGCTTGCAACCAGCGTCTTGTTGCCGCGCGTCGTCGAGGTCAGTGCACAGCTGCCCACCGACGGGGCGCCGGGCGTCAACAGCGCCGAACAGCTACTCGTTCCATCGGACACCTGCACTTCGCCACCGGGCGAGGGCGTGCCTTCACCGCTCACGGCGACCGTCACCGGATAGGCGACGCCCACCCGCGCCGGGTTTGGCGGCTGCGCGGTGATGCTGGTGGCGGTGTTCGCGATCGGCGTGGCCGACACCGGATCGGAGGGCGGGCCCATGCCGAGATCGTTGCGGGCGGTCAGCGTGCAGCTCGCGCTGACGCCGTTGGGCAGGGGCTGCACGACGATCGGCCCGCTCGTGGCGACCACGGAGACGCCACCACAACGCGCGGTGTAATCGCGATGCGGCGTACCTACACCGTTGAAGCCGAAGAAGACCGTCAGTCGACCGTTGCCGGGCGTGATCTGGGTGATCGTGTGCTTGCCGGGAAGGACCTGGTCGGGCACCTCGACCGCGAACAGATCGGAGGCCGAGGTGCGGGTCGCGGCGTCGCCGCCGTAGAAGGCACGCAGCGTGTAGGCACCGGTGCTGTTGGTGGTCAGATTGCAGCTGGCAGTTGATGGTGTGCCGGGCGTCAGCGTCGCCACACAGCTGCTCTGCGCACCGATGACACTGACCTGTCCACTGGCCGGGGTCGAGCCAGAACTGCTGACCTCGATATTGACGGCATAGGCCACGCCTGGCCTCGGAACAGCGGGTGCCGTCGAGCGGATCACGGTGGTGCAGGCGGCCTGTGCAGAGGCATGTGAGTTCAGGTAGACGTTCGAGATCTGCAGGCTGTCGAGCCCGGTCAGGCTGCTGGAGTTCGTCTCGAACACCGCAAGACCGACGTCCGACAGCGCCCGCACGCCGGCTCGGCTGTCCGCATCGCCCGCCACACCGGCCGCGGATTCGGACCGCCGATCTATCGCACCGGTGACGCGATCCTTGACGTAGAACTGGGCTAGCGCGGCGCTGGCGCCGGCAACCAGACCGTTCTGCGAACAGAGGAAGCTGACGTAGCGCGCACCTGCGGCGATCGAGGCTGAGCTGCACGCACCGCCCGTGCCCGCGGCGCCTGAACTGCTGGTGCTGACGCGTTCGATCGCCCCAGTCTGCAGGTCCTTGACGAACACATCGCGCACGCCATTGGTGTCGCCGGGCACGAGATTGCTCGCATCCGAAACGAAGGCGACATAGCGGCCGTCAGGGCTCAGGGCCGGCTGCTCGCTGTGGCCATTGCCCGGGGCGCCGCTGGCGTCGCTGCTGGCGAGGAATCGCAGGCCCGCTGGCGCCGGCGCGAACGCATACACGAACACGTCGCGCACCGCGCTGCCGCCGTCGAGCTGGAAGTTGGTCGCATCCGACGCGAACGCGATGCGCTGGCCATCGTCGGAGATGCTGGCCTGCACGCTGTCGCCATTGCCCAGCCCGGCCGCGACGCGGCTGAGTATCAGCGGGCTGCTGGTTTGTCCGTCACGCAGGATCAGGACGATGTCGACAAAGCCATTGCGGTCACCGGTGCTGCCCAAATACTCGCTGCGGTCAGCCGACGTGAACACCACCCGGCGACCGTCACGACTGACCGCGATCGGCCCCAGGGCATCGACGGGCGACTGCGAACCGAAGGCCGTATTGATGCGTCGGACGCTGCCATCGCTGAGCTGCTTGGCGAACAGGTCAACCCTGCCATTGGTGTCGTTCGCAATCAGGTTGGTGGCGGACGACAGGAAGAACACCTCGCCGCTGGCCTCGGCATAGGCCGGGGCAAAGCTGTCGCCGTTGGCCTGGCTGCCATCGGCCGCGACGCTGACCCGCTGCACGGCTCCGCCGGTGCTGTTGCGCAGGAAGACGTCGGAGCGGCCATTGGTATCGCCCGCGATCAGCGCGCGGCTGTTCGACGCGAACACGGCGGTCTCACCATCGCGGCTGATCGCCGCCGCGCTGCTGTCGCCGGTGGGTCGCACGCCCGAGTAGGCCGCGCTCGCCCGCGCCGTCAGCTGGGCGCTGCGGTCACGCACGAACACGTCGGCGGCGGCGTTCAGATCCGGCGTCACCAGCTGCGCATTGACCGACTGGAAGGAGACGAATCGGCCATCCGCGCTGATCGCCGGGCGCATGCGCGGCTCCCAGGAAACGTTTTCGCCGCCGGCATCGCTGCCGGCGAGCGTGAGGTGCTGATTGGTGAGGGTCTGGGTCTGACGGTCGCGCACGTACACGCCGGTGCCCACGCCAGGGCGCCCCTGCTGGAACACGACGTAGCGACCGTCGCCACTGATGGCCGGCACCAGCGCGTTGGAGTAGGACGGGTGCGACACCAGCTCGATCGCGCCGCTCAACATGTCCTTGACGAAAATCCGCTCGCCCGTCCAACCCCCGTTCGCGGGCAGGTTCGGCGAATTGCATTGGAACGCGACAATGCGGCCATCGGCGCTGAGTGAGGGAGCGATGCCGCAGCTACCCGTGGCGGCTTCTCCGGACGCGGTCGCGCTGACCAGACGCGAGCTGCGGGTCAGACGGTCCTTGATGAAGACCTTGTTCTGCAATGAGTTCGCGGTGAAGCTGGGCACCAGATTGCCCGCAGTGGACAAATAGGCGACGTGGCGGCCGTCCGCGCTGATTGCCGGAAACGCGCTGTAGCTGTCGCCAACCGTGTCCGCGCTGTTGCTGCTGACCAGGTCAACTGCGCCGGTCTGCATGTCCTTGACGTAGACGTCGATGAGGCCGTTGCTATCGCCCGCAGCCAGCGGCCGCGAGGAGGGGAACACCACATAGCGGCCATCCACGCTCAAGGCGGAGAGCATGGTCGTGAACGACAGTTCGGACTGGGGCGGCAGGCTGCCGTTGGGCAGCGATGACGCGCGCGCCACCGAGCCGTTGTAGAGATCCTTCACGTAGACATGCCTGCCGTTGTCGCCGCCCGGCATCAGCGTGCTGGCCTGCGAAAAGAACGACACGTAGCGGCCGTTCGCGCTGATCGACGGCAGCTGGCTGGCGCTGTTGCCCTGCGTGCCATCGGCAGCCTCGCTGACCCGGCGCACGGCGCCGCTCAGCTGATCGCGAACGAAGATGTCCTCAACGCCGTTGGTGTCACCTGCAACCAGGTTGCTTGCGCTGGAAGAAAACACCACGAAGCGGCCGTCTGCACTGAGCGCCGTGCCGGACGCGACCGAAGCCGCATTGCTTTCGGGGAAGCTGGCAAGCGACTGCGACAGCTGGCGCGGATAGGCCGGCGCTGCGGGCAGAACCGTCTGCGTGACCGCGGCCGTGGTGGCGCCAGCGTAGGGCCCGCTGCCGCTCCAGGTCGCCGTCAGCGCGCGCGCGCCGACGGTGCTGCCGCGCCACAGACACTCGCTGGCCGGCAGCACGATGGTGCATTCGTCAACGCCATCGCTGACCACGATGGTGCCCGTGGGCGCCGGCTGCGCCAGGAACGGCCGCACATCGAGCAGCACCACCACGCTCACCGCTTCACCGACGCGGCTGGCGGCCGGCAGATGGCTGACGATGCGGAAGTCGCGAACGCTGTGGACATCCTGCGCACTGCTTGCCGCCCACAGATTCTGCGCGGCGAAGTCCGCGCTCAGCTCGCGGGTTCCGGCGCGCGCGCTGCGCAGCACGCAGCTGGCCGTTTCACCGGGCGTGCCCGCGAGAGTGGCTTGGCAGGTCGAGGTCAGCGGATCGCCTTCCGGGCCATCGCGAACCACGACCACGCCCTGCGGATGCCCGCCCTGGCTCGGGTTCTCGCGCACCTGCAGCTGCACCGTGTAGGGCTCGAAAGGCGCAGTGGCCGCAGGCGTGCGCGACAGCAGCTGGGTGAGGGTGGTGCGGCCTCCCTCAACCGAATGAGAGACGGTGGCGTTGGCCGCTGCGATCGCGTCTTGGCCGCCGTAGCACAGCTGCATCGTGCGCGTGCCGGGGCTGCCAAAGCGGATCGTGCAGCTGTTCGCCGGCAGGGTGGCGCTGCACTGGTGCGCGGGAGTGATCGGCGGCGAGGCGCAATCGGCCGCTTCCTTCACGACCACCTGTCCCGTCTGGGCCAGCGGCAGGCTGCTGGTCTGCGCGACGAGGCTCCAGGCGAACACGACCTCGCCGTTCACTACCGAGGGCGCAGGCGTGTGGGTGATGGCGGTGAATCCGACGGTGTCGACCACATCGTGCGTGGTCGTAGCGCTGCTGCCGTCCCAACCGCCCCAGCCCAGATAGTCAGCCGTCAGGGTTCGGCGCCCGAGCGCGCGCGGCACGATCTGACAGCTGCCGCTGCCGCCGCTGAGCGTGATCCGGCAGCTCGCGGTGAGTGCATCGCCGCGCGGCCCGTCGCGCACCTCGACTTCGCCCTGAGGCGTGCCGCTCATGCTGTTGTAGGCCGCCTTGGCGACCGTCACCTGCACGCTGTATGGGCTGGCACCGGTGCTGGGATCAGGCGCATCGACGATCTGCACTTCGGTGTTGGCGCCCGGCGTGAAGTACCAGTCCACCTGGGGGTTGAAGCGGATACGGGTGGGGAAGATGAGACGCTGATGGCCGTCGGCGATCGGCGTGGTGCCAATGAAGGTGGCCGCGAAGGACGTCTCGGGGACGAACCGCACCACGATCCTGCACTCACCGCCCTGCGGATTGTTCATCCGACCGACATAGCGCGCCTGGTGAAAGTAGTCGTCGGCCGTGCCGGCGAGACCGTCAATGCCCGCGCGCGCCAGGCGCAGCGTGGCGATGTCCTCGCTGTGCAGGTGACGCTGCACCTGACCCATTTCGTAGCCCTGGTGGGCGGCGGATTCGCTGTTGGCGTAGCCGAGCGCGGCCATCACCGCCGCATTGCCGTTGGCGACGAAGTTGTGCCCCGCCGGCAGGCCGGACAGCTCACGGGTCATCGTGGTTCTGTCGACCACCGTCGGCACCACGCCGGGATCGTTCACCCCGCTGACATACCAGTTCAGGCTGCGATCATCGCCGCGTTGGTCATCGGCCGAACCGGGATTGCCATCGGCGTCGCCGAGGTGGTCCAGCACATTGTTGACGCCATCCGTGCTGCGCGTGGCGTCAAACACGCTGGCGCCCGCCCCGCTCGGGTCACTCGCATGCTGCGGATGGTGGAGCCCGTGGGCATGCATGAACTCATGCAGCAGCACCGTCTCGAAATCCGGCCGGGTGGCGTCCGCGCTGCTGTTGGGCCAGAACGCGAAGCTGTGTTCGGCCAGGCCGTGGAAGCGGTTGTAGGTAGCGATCACGTTGTGGATGGCCGGTTCGGCGGCGATCGCGAGCGCCGGGTTTTCCGAGATGTCGACGCAGACCGTGACATCGCTTTGCTCGCCACCCACGCCCGTGTAGTTCTGATGCAGGATGGCGTTCGGTGAGTCTTCGGTGGCGCTGATAAAGGCGCCCGCACCCGCAGGCTGCGGAAACAGCGCCACCAGACTGGCGACCAGCACACTCAGACGCAGGCGGCTCATTGCACACTCCCGCTGTCGACGCGCTTGCCGTCGCGTTGCAGCAGCGGCTGTATCGCCCGTACGGTGCTCGCCAGCGCGTTGATGCCGGCGGATTTCGGCTGACGGTCGGCGGCGTCGAGCACATCGGCCCAGACCAGCTCGCGCGGCACGTCGTCCTCGCGCCACTGCAGCGCGAACACATCGGCATCCAGCGCATGGAACTCGATCTCCGGCTCGCCGTCCTCGCGTTTGGCGAGCGCTTCGGCAGCCTTGGCCTCCTGCCGCAGGCTGTCCGCGCTGACGCCGCGCAGCGCCTCGATCGCGATCTCGGCGCGCAGAGATTCCCGTTCGGCCGCATCCAGGCGGATCTCGTACTGCCCGGATTTGCGCAGATACCAGGGCCGCTGCACGGCGACGCAGCCGTCCTCGTGCACGCTGACCCGCAGGCGCTCGCTCTCGGACCCGCGCAAGGCACCCGAGACGATGCTGAGCGTCAGCGTCGGCGGCGCTGAGCCCTCGCAGGCAGCGGCGGCCGAGGCCAGCGCAGGGAACAGACACGCGCAGAAGGCGGAGAACGCCGACATCGCCAGCGCGGCGTGAGCGCGGCGCAGCAGCCGACCCGACAACAGACAGAACATGAAGAAACCCCTGATGGCCGAACGATGACGGCTCTCAGGGAGGCTTGTCGTATTCCGATGCGGCGAGGGATCACGGCGGATGCGATGCGCTCGCCGAGGTCGTTCTGCGCACTGGGCGACGGGTGCACCGGGCGCTGGCGACACGGCTGTAGCCATGCGTGGAAGGCGTCACCTCGCTCAGGCCCTGAGGCTGCAGCGCACCGTGCATTTCGGACGGAGGTGCAGGAGCGCACATTCAGATTGCCGGAGGGCATTCACGGCGGGTAGCCTCGTCGACCAAGCAGCGCCCGCCGACACGCACAACGCTCGGGCGCGCGATTGACGAGTGAATCGAGCTGCCGCGCGGCGATGCCGGCCGGCCGTCCATTCGATCCGAGTTTTCTTTGAGGAAGTTCAAGGATTTGGATTGCTCATGAGCACTCTCAGACTCGTCGCACTGGTTTTGCTCCTCGTGTTCAGCAGCCACCTCGGGGCTCAGGGCGCTGGCTCACCCACCATTGAGGAGTTCACAAGTCTCGGCGCTCAGATCGGTGTCCGCGTGTTCTCGCCTTCGCACAACGACGGCAAGCCACGCAGCGCGATCGTGTTGTTCCACGGCGGCGGCTGGAATGAAGGTGAAGCCAGTTGGATGGACGCTATTGGAGAGCAGTATTCCGCGCTCGGGATGGTCGCCGTCTCGGTCGACTATCGCCTCTCTCGCGACGGCCTCACTCCGTTCGATGCGGTCGCCGATGCCAGGAATGCGATTCGCTGGGTTCGCGAGGAGGCGGGCAGGCTTGGTATAGATCCGGACAAAGTGGTGGCGCTCGGCACTTCGGCGGGTGCCCACCTCGCGTCTTCAGCCGCCATCTTCGATGAACCCTGGGGCAGCGCGGTTTCCTCTGTACCCAACGCCTTGGTGCTGCGCTCGCCTGCGGTATCCGTCGCCACATCGACCTGGTTCCGATCGCTGGTCGGCGGTGCGGCACAGGCGGCGGCGCTCTCGCCGGATCTTCATGTGCGCTCCGGCCTTCCGCCCATGTTGCTGCTGCAGGGCGCGGAGGACAACGTGACCCCGGCGGCAGGCGCGGAACGCTTCTGCGAACGCATGCGAGAACGCGGCAACGTCTGCCGGCTGAAGCTGTATCCCGCGGTTGGACACCTGTTTACGCGGAACCTGGCGAGTCAGGAAGTTCCGGACTACAGCGCCATCGACAGGGACGTCAGTAAAGACGCGAGCGATACAAGCATCGCTTTTCTCAAGGAGCATGGCTTCATCGTGGACGACGCAGCTGCGCGTTGACCGTTCATTGAAACCCGCGCCACTTCGCGGCGCCGCCCAATACAGGCGCCGCAATTCAAGATGAGATCAGGTGTTCTGCCGGAACACCTCAGAATCACGCCTTCGGAATGAATCGAGCGGTCCACCTCCATCGCGGCCGCTCCGTCCACCCCGCTGCCTCTGGCATCTCCTTGCCACCCACATGACGCGCCGGACTATAGGCGAGGGCAACACTGGCCCGGCTGGTCCGCAGACCGTGCAATCGCGCTACTAATCTCAAGGGCCACGCCATGATCTACAACAGCATCCTCGACACCATCGGACGCACCCCGGTGGTGCGCATCAACCGCTTCAAGCCCGAGCACGTGGACATCTTCGTCAAGATCGAGGCCTTCAATCCGATGGCCTCGGTGAAGGATCGCCTGGCGCTGGCGATCATCCTGGATGCGGAACAGAAGGGTCTGCTGAAGCCCGGCCAGACGGTGGTGGAGGCGACCTCAGGCAACACGGGTATCGCCTTGGCGATGGTGTGTGCGGCGCGCGGGTATCCGTTTGTGGCCTTCATGGTCGAGACGTTCTCGATCGAGCGCCGCAAGCTGATGCGCGCGCTGGGCGCCAAGGTGGTGCTCACCCCGGCCGCGGAGCGCGCCAGCGGAATGGTGCGGGCGGCGAACGAGTACGCCGAGCGTATCGGCGGGTTTCTGGCCCGGCAGTTCGACAACCCGGCCAACCCGGCCTTCCACCGCAACACCACCGGCCCGGAGATCCTGTCGGACTTCGCCGGCAAGCGGCTGGACTGGTTCGTTACCGGCTACGGCACCGGCGGCACCATGACCGGCGCCGGCGAGATCCTGAAAGTGGCGCGGCCGGACCTGAAGATCTGCACCACCGAGCCGGCCGGCGCGCAGCTGTTGGCCGGCGGCGAGTGGAAGCCGCACAAGATCCAGGGCTGGACGCCGGACTTCATCCCCTCGGTGCTGAACCGCGAAATCTTCGACCGCGATATCCCGATCGAAGACGTGGTGGCCCGCGACACCTCGCTGGAGCTCGCGCGCAAGGAAGGCATCTTCGTCGGCATCTCGGCCGGCGCCACCTATGCCGCCGCGCTGGAGCTGGCCAAGGACGCCGAGCCCGGCACGCAGATCCTGGTGATGCTGCCGGACACCGGCGAGCGCTATCTCTCGACCTTCCTGTTCGAAGGGATCAACGAGGGCTCGGACGAGGTGTGAGCCGCGCCTGCGGCGCGGCGGGAATGGGGAGTCGGGAGTCGGGAGTCGCCAACAGCGCCGCGTTCGCCTACGTTGCGCAAGCGAAGGTCCCGAGACAGTGTGGGAGCCTGCTTGCAGGCGACCCGACGCCACGCGCTGTCCGCGCAGGCCTGCGTCGCGTGCAAGCTCGCTCCTGCACGCACCCGCGGGCACCAAGCGGCTATAGAGCCGGCGCCAATTATCCGTGAACTTCAAGCGCCGCCAGCGGTCAAGGTTTCGGTCTTGGATCGGAGGTGTGGCAAATGGAAGCAGTTGACGGTCGGAGCTTGAGTCGAGACGCGCTGCAC